>CAVDDI010000067.1:0-8640 GCA_963607675.1 bacterium
GGCACGGGCCAGCTTGTCGTTCTTGTCTAGGATGGGTTGCTTCATATCGATCTGCTGGGCCAGCCAGTTGGCCCATTCCTCTACCCCTTCGCCGCTGGTGGCAGAGATAGGGAAGATGGGAGCCTGCGGGTTCAGGCTCTTGATGTGGTCATAGAACAGGTCCTTGTCGAAGCTGAACACCGGCAGGGTATCCACCTTGTTCAGCACGATGGCCTTCGAGGCCTGGAACACGCCGGGGTACTTCAGCGGCTTATCGTCGCCCTCGGGCACCGAGAGGATCATGCACTTCATGTTCTCGCCCAAGTCGAAATCAGTGGGGCATACCAGGTTACCCACGTTCTCGATGATGATGAGGTCGAGCTTGTCCAAGTCCAGCACATCTACCGCGCGGCGGATCATGTCGCTTTCAAGATGGCAGGCGCCACCCGTGTTGATCTGAACCGCGGCGATACCCTGACCCTTGATCTTCTCGGAGTCCACCGAAGAGGCGATGTCGCCCTCGATGACGGCGATGTTGAACTCGTCGCGCAAGGCCTCGATGGTGGCAAGGATGGTGGACGTCTTACCGGAGCCGGGCGATGCCAGCAAGTCCAGCACGAACACCTTCTTTTCAGCGAACAGCTCGCGGTTGGCACGGGCCAGCTTGTCGTTCTTGTCTAGGATGGGTTGCTTCATATCGATCTGCATCGGTTGCCTCCGTTACCTGTGGGGATGTTCGTGCCCTGCCGGACCCTGACGCGGGCCCGATGAGCTGGCTCTATGTTCGGTCGGACCCGCTAGGCCCATCTTCTTCGGGGATGTCCACCTCGATGGACTCTATGCGCAGCTCCTTGCCCTGGATAAGCTGGGTGAACGCGCTGCCGCATTCGGGGCACACCATATGGAAGCGGTCATGCTCGTATTCCTTACCGCATTCCAGGCACACGCTTACCGGCTGCACCATGTCGATCTCCAGCTGGGCCCTTTCACACATGGTGCCCTCTGCCAAGGCATCGAAGGCGAAGCGGAGCGCATCTTCGATGGCCTCTGTCATCACGCCCACCGAAAGGCTGATCTTCAGCACCTTTTCGGCATGGGCGTCTTTTGCGGCCTGCTCAACCGACTCCATAACGCCCGTCATGATTCCCAGCTCGTGCATTACTTGCCGTCCTCTTCGCCCCAAAGGTGCTCTTGGTATTTCTTCTTCAAGCCTCGCAGTTCCTCGCGCGCCTCCTCGGCTTCTTGCGCTTCGATGGCCTCAAGCTCTTTCTGGCGCTTGATACGGCTCTTCAGGCCGATGCGGGCGGCTACCAGGCTCAGCTCATAGAGCACCACCATGGCGGCGAACATAAGGCCCATGGTTACCGGCGAGGCATCGGGCGTTACCGCCGCCGAAAACACCAGCAGGCCGATGTAGACGCCGCGCCAGCTTGCACGCAGCTTCTGATACGGCACCACACCGAACATGACCAGGTAGAACACTACCAGGGGCATCTCGAAGCCGATGCCGAAGCCCAGCTCGAACTTGATGATGATGTCCACCCACTGCCCCGCTTCGGGCAGGATGGTGGCGAAGCCCGAAGCCTGGTCGGTAAGCCACTGGAACGCCGGGTTCAGGATTACCAGGTAGCAGAACACCGTGCCGATGATGAACAGCGAAAGCGCGGCGATGAATGTGGGCAGGAACCACTTGCGCTCCCTCGGCTTGAGCGCCGGCAGGAAGAACGCCAAGATCTGCCACAGGGTGATGGGGGCCGTGGCGATAAGGGCCGTCCACAAGGCCACGGTGATGCGCACGGAAAAGGCGTCGAACGCGCCGAGCACGTTCAGGGCCACCTGGCCGTCGTCGCCCTTGGGCATGAACTCGGCCACAGGGGCAAGCAGGAACTGGACTACCGTGCCGGTGGAAAGGTAGAACACGCACATGGCAACGATAAGGCACACCACGATGCGCACCAAACGCATACGCAGTTCGCCCAGATGCTCCATGAGCGACATACGCGCAGGGCCGATTGCCATAGGTTATTCGCCTCCTTTTGCGGAAGCCGGGGCGGGCTGAGGCTCATTTGCCGCTGCCGCAGAGGCTGACCCCGGGGTGGGCTTTATCGGCTTCATCCCGAAAAGCTCATCGGGGGAAAGCGTCGGCGCCGCTTTCGCGGCAGCGGGCTTTGCGGCGGGCTCGGATCCGACAGATGCGCTGCTCGCCGCAGCGGCGGAAGCGGACGATCCCTCAACCGTGCCAGCACCAGCATCCGCGGCGCCATTGCCCGCAGCAGACGCCGAATCGGAAGCGGCGGCCTTTTCGGCGGCTTCCTTCTTCATGGCAGCGCGGTTGGCGTCTATCTGGCTCTTCCGCAGACGCTCTGCACGTTCGCGGTCATAGCGGGCCTTGCGCTCGGCAAAGCTCTCGGTAGAGGCGCTGGGGGCGGGCTTTGCGGCAGAGGCCTTCTTCTTGCCCGCATCGGGGTCGAGCACCTCGTCCTTGATGACGGCTTCCATTTCTTCCTGAGCCTGCTTGAACTTGCGCAAGGCAGAGCCCAAGGTCTTTGCCATCTCGGGCAGTTTGTCGGGGCCGAACAGCAAGAAGCCGAACAGCAAGATTATGAACAGCTCGAAGCCGCCGATACCGAACAAGGGGTACTTCCTTATCTCTTACCTCGGGCACCTGGCGCAACGGATGGCATACGCCTTCCCGAGCGCGTTGGTTTACTGATTGCCGCCCAAGAACATCAGGCCCATGGTGGGAAGGGAAAGCGCAAGGATCAAGATCACGCACACCGCAACAACGAAGATGCGCTTGACAAGCGACTGGCGCTCTTCCTTTTCCTTGGCCAAACGCTGACGCTCCAGGGCGCGCTCTTCGCGTTCCTTGAGCTGCTTGGCGCTCATCTTCTGCTTCTTAGCCATATGAGTTTTCTCTTTCCCTTTCGCGTGCCGTCACCTTAGCGCAAGGCACGCAAGCCGATACCCTCTTTTCGACCAGAGGGCGAATAGCCTTTTCGATTGCAACTAGGAGCGCAGGCGACCACGGATCTTCAGCACGTTGGCGATGTTCTTGGCAACGCCACCGGCCACATGCAGGCGGCCGCGCTCGTAGAGGATGTTGCCATCCACCATGGTCATGGCAACGTCGGCGTTGGCCACCGAGCCCACCAAAGCGGAAACCGGGTCGGCCGTGGGGGTTTGGTGCGAACCGGAAAGGTCGATGGCCACCACGTCGGCGCGCTTACCCACTTCAAGCGAGCCCACCTTGTCATCGATGCCCAGGGCCTGTGCGGCACGCAGGGTGCCCATTTCCATAAGCGTATGGGAGTCGAGGAACTCGCCCGCCTTGGAGCGCTGCAGAAGCAGCTCGGTGCGCATCTCCGTGAAGATGTCCAGGGAATCGATCGATGCAGGGGCACCAGTGCCCAGGCCCACGCGCATGCCGGAGCGCAGGTACTCGCATACCGGCGCCACGCCCATGCCCAGCTGGGCGTTCAGGCTAGGGCACGCAGCCACGGCCACATCGTATTCCTTCAAATGGCGCGCATCTTCCTCGTTGACGCCCACGGCGTAGACGATCATGACGTTCTTCGCATCGAACAAGCCCCAGTTAAGGACGTAGTTCACCGGGGTCGCCGAAGTGGGAAGCCATGGCGGAACCTCCATGAAGCCCTGCTGGCCAAGGTCTTCGTCCAAGCCGGCGGGGGCACCGTACTTCACGAAGCGGTACTCTTCCTTGCTGCCCGCCAGGTCCATGGCAATGGGCAGGTCGCCGTTGTCGGTGGCATATCGGGCTATTTCCCGGTACATCTCGGGATGGCACTCGTACACCGGGGAAGGGGCAACGCCCAGCGTGATGCGGTCGGAATCAACTTCCTTCGACCACTTCTCAAGGTCGTTGTCGGCCTTCTTGATGGCGTAGCGCACCAGGCGCTTGTCGATGGCGCTGGCCTCGCGGTAGAACACGCCGCGCAGACCCAGCTTCTGGGCCGCAGTGACGCAGGCGCCCGTGGTGGTGATGTCTGCCACGGTGGTAACGCCGGAGGAAAGCGACTCCAAGCCGCCCAGGAACGCCGAGTCGAACGCTTCCGCATACGAGATGCGCTTGCGCAACGCAGCGATTTCCTTGCGCCACTGAACGAAGGGCAGGTCGTGGACAAGGCCGCGGAACACCGCATCTTCCATACGCGCATGCAGGTCGATGAAACCTGGGGTGAGCGCCGCCATGCCGAAATCCTTCACTTCCTCTTCCGGATAGCGAAGGCGCATCATCTCGGCATCGCCGATGTCGGTGATGGCGCCGTCCTTCACCAAGATGGCACCATGCTCGATGGGTTCAGACGAAACGGGAACCACGTATTCGGCGATAAGTAGCATGCTCATCCTCCTGCCTAGGGTAATTCCTTGCAATGATAGCATTGCAGCTATCCGTTCTCGGCGTTTTTCACAGACCCCGAACGTGCGCAGAGCGCACGGGCGGCGGGGTTTGCCTATAATCGGAACCCAGCGAGCAAACAACCTTTCCGATTAAGGATCACCGATACCATGACAACTGCCCAAGAACCGCGCGAAGACGGCGTTGTGGACCACTCCATCGATACCGCCACCGGCCAAGAGGCGCCCGCAGAGCTTTCCTCTGCACGCGTGAAGAAGATCTTCACCGACATCGCCTGGAAGTACCAGCGCTTCAATGCCCTTTCCAGCTTCGGGCAGTACAAGAGCTGGCTGCGCACGCTCATCGACAAATCGCCCATCACGCCGCAAACGCGCATGCTGGATATCGCCGGCGGCACGGGCGACGTTACCTTCACCGCCTGCGAGCGCAAGCAGCCCGCCAGCATCATCCTCTCCGACTACACTCCCGCCATGCTGGAAGTGGCACAGGCTCGCCTCGATGCCGGCGAAGCCAAGGGCGTACCTGTCGAGCTTGCGGTGGTAGACGGGCAGGACATCCCCTACGAAGATGGGCAGTTCGACGTGGTAACCATGTCGTATGGCATCCGCAACATGCCCGAACGCGAACGGGCACTTTCCGAGATGTACCGCGTGCTGCGCCCCGGCGGCGCCCTGTGCGTGCTGGAGTTCTCTACCCCGCCCAACCCGCTTATGCGCCTGGGCTACAGCATCTACCTGCGCTGGGGCATCCCCGCCTGGGGCAAGATCGTCACCGGCGATGCCTCGGGCTTCGTGTACCTGGCAAAATCCATCAAGGCCTTCCCCAACCAGGAAGGATTCTCGCGCATGCTGAGGAACGCCGGGTTCAAGCGCGTGGAATACACCAACGTCACCTTCGGCGTAGCCGCCGTGCACATCGCATACAAGTAACCGGGGAACGTCCGCCGCACCTCCCGGCATGAGCCGAGGCAAGGCGCGGACGCACATAGAAAGGAACAAACCATGAAACGCTCCATCGACGTGCTCGAGCACGCAACCCAGATCATGCAGGCCGTGAACAAGGGGGTCCTTCTTACCGCCAAGAACGGCGACCGCGTGAACACCATGACCATCAGCTGGGGAACCTTGGGCATCGAATGGGGCAAGCCCCTGTTCACCACCTTCGTCCGCCAGCACCGCTTCACCAAGGAGTTCATCGACGCAACCGGCGAGTTCACGGTGAACATCCCCGTGGGCGAATACGACAAGAAGATCACCGCCGTGTGCGGCTCGAAGAGCGGGCGCGATATGGACAAGGTGGCCGAGCTTGGCCTTACCGTCGAAGAGCCCGAGGTGGTTTCCTCCCCCGGTTTCCGCGAGCTTCCCCTTACGCTGGAATGCCGCGTGCGCTATGTGCAGGACCAGGACTTGAGGCTGCTCGACGAAGAGAACGTTGAGAAGTGGTACCCCGAGGAAGACGGCTTCCGCGATTTCCACACCGCCTATGTGGGAGAGATCGTGGCCGCCTACATCATCGAGTAGAGCAGACCTCGAAAGAGGCAAGACGGGAAGGGCCCCGCAGTTCACATGAGCTGCGGGGCCCTTCTGTGCCGCCGAGCCTCAAGGGCGCCACCGAAGAGTGCGTCCCCCGAACCTGGGCACGGTGCCGAAGCGCAGCTCAGGAAAGCCCCATCCCCGAAACCACCCCCGAAGGACGGCCGGCCCGTCTTCGCGAAGGCAAGAGCTTCGCAGGATGGCGCTAATACGCCTCGTCGAGTGGGGCGTGGGCTTTCACGTCGCAGGTAAGCGGGAAGAACCTCTTTTGCCTGTAGCGATCGAGCGCCACCAGGGCGATCATAGCCGCATTGTCGGTGCAGGCCGAAAGCGGCGGCATGGTAAGGCGCACGCCCAGCTGGGCGCACATGGCCTCGTAGGCGCGACGAAGCTCGGGATTGGCCGCAACACCGCCGCCCAGGCAGAATTCCTTGGCGCCGGTTTGGCGCAGCGCCGTGCGCGCCTTGGCAACCTGCACATCGACGACCGCCGCCTGGAAGCTTGCCGCCACATCGGCCTGGTTCACTTCCCCGCCCGCCTGCTGTTCCTTCTGCAGGTACGTCATCACCGAGGTCTTAAGGCCGGAAAGCGAGAACTGCAGGTCGCCCGAGTGCATAAGGGCGCGCGGGAAGCGCACTGCCTTGGGGTTCCCCTTTTCCGCCAGCGCCGAGATAAGCGGGCCACCCGGGTAGCCCAGCCCCATGGCCTTCGCCACCTTGTCGAACGCCTCCCCCACTGCATCATCGAGCGTGGAGCCCATGGTTTCGTAACTGCCCCAATCCTTCACGTGCACCAGCATGGTGTGCCCGCCCGAGACCAGGGAAACCACCATGGGCGGCTTGATGCTGGGGCAGGCTATCTTGTTCGCGTACAAGTGCCCTTCCAGATGGTTCACACCGATAAGCGGCACATCGCAGGCCCAGGCAAGGCCCTTGGCAAACGCCAGGCCAACCACCAGGGCGCCCACCAGCCCAGGTGCGTAGGTTACCGCCACGGCGCCCATGTCATCCCAAGAAAGATCAGGGTTACCCGTGCGTTCGCGCGCCTGGGCCAGGCACTCGACGGCAACGCCGCCGATGGCCTCTATGTGCTTGCGACTGGCTATCTCGGGAACCACGCCGCCGAAGCGCGAATGGAAATCTATCTGGGACGCCACCACATCGGAAAGGATGTTCCCCGCCTCATCGATGATCGCGCAGGCAGTTTCATCGCAAGAAGACTCGATGGCCAAGATGAGCTTGCCCTGGGCTTCCACCTTGCCGTCGGCGCTGAGGGCGCTTTTGGCAGCATCATTCAGACGCAGCTCCATGCCCGCAACATCGTGTTCCGCCAGAGGCAGCGGGCCTTCGAAGATAAGGGCGTCTTCGCGGTCGGAATAGTAATGCGGGCGCTTCCCTATGCTCTCCAGCCCCAAACGGCGGTAGAACGCATGGGCACCCGTATTCGACGCGCGAACCTCCAGCGTCATCCGGTTGGCTCCCAAATCGCGCGCATCGAGGGCAACATGGGCCAGCAGCTCTTGCGCAATGCCACGACGACGATATACCGGGTCGCAAGCCACCTTCAGCAGCTGCACCTGGCCATCGTTTATCCAGCCACCGGCATAGCCCACCAGCCTGGCCTCGCCCACGTTCACGGTGCGCTTGCGCGTATCGGCAACCTCATAAGCGGCCCACCAGGTACGATCGGCACGCGGGAGCTCATCGAGCACCTGGGCCTCATTCCAGGCGTCGGTTCCCATCGCCTGCGCCTCTAATGCGGCAACAGCCGGCACCCATGCTGCCTCCAACGGCAGGTAACGGATAGCCGAGCCGCCCTGCACGCCCGACTGCAGGTCTTTCGCCTCGGCGGCAGCGCCCTGACCGTCTTGCTTGGCGAACTTGATGCGCTCGTGCTCTTCAGCATCGGAAAGGCGCGTGTATACGGGAAGCAGGGCACACGGATCGCCGACGGAGCGGCTATCGGGGTCGAAGGAGCCTTCCGCCCAGGCCGCCTGCGCAGCCAAGAGCAAGCCCGCACCCGTAGGATATCTGCCATCCTCAGGGGCAAGCTCGCCGCAGCCCTCGCACAGATCGGCGTATTTATTCAGTGCATCACCGCAGATCAGCTGGTCGACGTTGTTGCCCAGCCATTCGGGGAGCTCGGTCGCCTTCATCACCGTATCGGGGTTCAGGCGCTGGGCGCCCGCATCGGAGAGCAGGTAGCGAACCGGATATACCTCTTTGCGCATGGCATCGCCCAGAACCGCAACCGAGCCGCGCACGCCGCGCTTCCATTGCTGCCACGCCAGCGAATCGGAGGTGGAAACGCCGAACAGCGGAACGTCCAAGCCGATAGCCAAGCCCTTCGCACTGGCCATGCAGATGCGCACACCTGTAAACGAGCCCGGCCCGCGACCGCACACCACACACGCCAGCTGCGCACGTTCGATGCCTGCCCCATTCAGTAGGGCATCGATCTCTGGCAGGAGCTTCACGTTGGACGCACGGAAAGCGCCAACTTCCCGCGAGGCAACGCACTCGATGGCCTTGGCTGCACGGTCAAGCCTGCCTAAGCCCAACGAGATCATCTCGTTTGCGGTATCGAAAGCGATAACGTAATCGTTCATGCAGTTGTGCTCCTGTTGCGTTCGCTTGCAGCGGCTCGTCGACCGCGCACAAGGCAGATTGCGAAGTTCATTCCCCGCTATCCTATCGCAATCCACATCCAAACGCCGAAGCCCCACAGCAAAGCGCCATGGCAGCCTGG
>CAVDDI010000068.1:0-8518 GCA_963607675.1 bacterium
TGGGCGGCAAGGCTCAGTTCGGCGGCCAGCGCTTCGGCGAGATGGAGGTTTGGGCCCTGTACTCCTACGGCGCATCCAATGTCCTGCAGGAGATCCTCACCATCAAGTCCGACGACACCTCCGGACGCGTCAAGTCCTATGAGGCCATCGTCAAGGGCGAGAGCATCCCGGCACCCGAGGTCCCCGAGTCCTTCAAGGTGCTCATCAAGGAAATGCGCTCTCTGTGCCTGAATGTCGAGCTTGAGGGTCATCAGCATCAGACCATCGACGTCACCCACGACCCCGATGAGGATGAGCTGTTGGGCGCTCCGCTCGATTTGGGCGAGACGCCACAGAAAGAGGAGGACGACCTCCTTGGCTCCATCACTGCCGAGCTCGGCAACCTGATGGGCGAGAACAACGAAGACAACGACCTTATCGGTAAGGGAGAGGAGAACTAAATGAGCGAATTCGACGTTAACAATTTCGACGCGATCCGCATCTCTCTTGCGTCTGCGGAGGATATCCGCGGCTGGTCTCGAGGCGAGGTCAAGAAGCCCGAGACCATCAACTACCGTACGCTCAAGCCCGAGAAGGACGGCCTGTTCTGCGAGAAGATCTTCGGTCCCACCAAGGATTGGGAGTGCGCCTGCGGCAAGTACAAGCGAATCCGCTTCAAGGGCATCGTCTGCGAGCGCTGCGGCGTCGAGGTTACCCGTTCCAAGGTTCGCCGTGAGCGCATGGGCCATATCGAGCTGGCCGCTCCGGTAAGCCATATCTGGTACTTCAAGGGATCTCCTTCCCGTCTGGGCTACCTGCTCGACATCCCGCCGAAGGAGCTCGAGAAGGTCCTTTACTTCGCTTCCTCCATCATCACCATGGTGGACAAGGAGGCCCGCGAAGAGGACGTAGAGGAGCTGCGCGACGAGCTTTCCGCAGACCTTGAAGAGCTCGACGCAGAGCGCGATCGCCTCATCGAGGCCACGCGCCGCCTTTCCGTGGAGTACGTTCCCGAGGAAGACGAGTTCGTCGACGACATCGACGAAGATGAGCGCATGACCCCCGAGGAAGTCGAAGACGAGATCGCCGACATCTACGAGGAGTTCAACGAGCGCAAGACCCTTCGCTCCGAGGCTCTTGAGGCCTTCCTGAAGATCGAGCCCAAGCAGCTCGTCTCCGACGAGGCCCTTTATCGCGAGATGCGCCTGAACTACTCCGATTACTTCAAGGGTGGTATGGGTGCCGAGGCCATCCGTGACCTGCTCGAGAACATCGATCTCGAGGCTACCGCCGAAGAGCTGAGCGAAACCGTTGCCACCGGCAAGGGCCAGAAGCGCACCAAGGCGATCAAGCGCCTGAAGGTCGTCGACTCGTTCCTGCACTCCGACAACAAGCCCTCCGACATGATCCTGGATGTTGTCCCGGTTATCCCGCCGGATCTGCGTCCTATGGTCCAGCTCGATGGCGGCCGTTTCGCAACGTCCGACCTCAACGACCTGTACCGTCGCGTGATCAACCGCAACAACCGCCTGAAGCGCCTGCTCGACCTCGGTGCGCCCGAGATCATCGTGAACAACGAGAAGCGCATGCTGCAGGAAGCGGTGGACTCCCTGTTCGACAACGGCCGTCGCGGCCGCCCCGTAACGGGTCCGGGCAACCGCCCGCTGAAGAGCCTTTCCGACATGCTGAAGGGCAAGCAGGGCCGCTTCCGCCAGAACCTGCTGGGCAAGCGCGTGGACTACTCCGGCCGTTCGGTAATCGTCGTCGGCCCGACCCTGAAGCTGCATCAGTGCGGCCTGCCTTCCCAGATGGCCCTCGAGCTGTTCAAGCCCTTCGTCATGAAGCGCTTGGTCGAGCTTGAGTACGCTGCGAACATCAAGGCCGCAAAGCGCGCGGTTGACCGCGGCGCAACCTACGTTTGGGACGTCCTGGAAGAGGTCATCACCGAGCACCCCGTGCTGCTGAACCGCGCACCTACCCTGCATCGCTTGGGCATCCAGGCCTTCGAGCCGGTGCTGGTAGAGGGCAAGGCCATCAAGCTGCACCCGCTGGTATGCACCGCCTTCAACGCCGACTTCGACGGCGACCAGATGGCTGTGCACGTGCCGCTGGGCGCTGAGGCTCAGGCAGAGGCCCGCGTGCTCATGCTTTCCGCCAACAACATCAAGTCGCCTGCACATGGCCGTCCGCTGACCGTTCCCACCCAGGACATGATCATCGGCATGTACTACCTCACCGCAGCCCGCGACGGCTTCCCCGGTGAGGGCCGTGCGTTCGTCGACTTCGCAGATGCGCGCAATGCCTACGATGCCCGCACCGGCGTGGACCTGCAGGCAAAGATCTGGGTTCGCCTCGCCAAGGACACCCAGGTTGCGAACGCCTTCGATGACTTCGAGGAGCACGCTGCCGGTACTCGTCTTCAGACCACCATCGGCCGCATCATCTTCAACAGCGTGTTCCCGGACGACTACCCGTTCCTGAACTACCAGATGAACAAGAAGGAAATCGGCCGCATCGTAGAGGACGTGTGCAACCGCTACACCCTTTCCGAGGTCGAGCCCATCCTTGACGGCCTGAAGAACACCGGCTTCCACTACGCCACCATCGCCGGTATCACCGTTTCCGTCTACGACGCAACGGTTCCGCCGAGCAAGGGCGAGATCCTTGCTGCCGCCGACAACAAGGTTGCCGCCATCGAGGAAGACTACGAGATGGGCCTTATGAGCGCCGAGGAGCGCCATAAGCAGGTCGTTGACATCTGGACCGAGGCCAACGAGGAAGTCGGCGACGCCATGGCCGCCAACTTCGATGCGTTCAACCCCATCTTCATGATGGCCGACTCCGGTGCTCGAGGTAACATCAAGCAGATCCGCCAGCTGGCAGGTATGCGTGGCCTGATGGCAGACACCAAGGGCGGCACCATCGATATTCCGGTTAAGTCGAACTTCCGCGAGGGCCTTTCCGTGTTGGAGTACTTCATCTCCACTCACGGCACCCGAAAGGGCATGGCCGACACCGCGCTTCGTACCGCTGACTCCGGTTACCTTACCCGCCGCCTCGTCGACGTCGCCCAGGACGTTATCGTCCGCGAGATCGACTGCGGCACTGCCGACGGCGTTCCTTACCCGCTGCACAACGACAAGGGCGAGCTCGACGAGAACCTCATCGGCCGTTGCATGCTCGAGTCCGTTGCCGATGCCAATGGCGAGGTTATCGTTGAGGCCGGCGATTTCATCTCCTCGATGGATCAGCTCAAGGCCATGGAGGCAGCCGGCGTTGAGACGCTGAGCATCCGAACGGTCATGACCTGTCATGCAGAGCACGGCGTATGCCAGAAGTGCTACGGTTGGGACCTTGCCACGGCGCGTCCGGTGAATATCGGCACCGCAGTCGGCATCATCGCCGCACAGTCCATCGGCGAGCCCGGCACGCAGCTGACCATGCGTACGTTCCACGCCGGCGGCGTCGCCGGTGAGGACATCACCCACGGCCTTCCCCGCGTCACCGAGCTTTTCGAGGCCCGCAAGCCCAAGGGCCAGGCCGTGCTGGCAGAGATCTCCGGTACCCTGCAGGTTACCGCCGATAAGGTGAACAAGACCCTTACCGTGCACGACCAGGAGGGCAACATCCGCGAGTACGTGGTTTCCGCCCGTGCAACGCTGCTTCCCGGCGTTACCGACGGTTGCGAGGTCGAGGTTGGCCAGCAGCTCACCAAGGGTTCCGTGAACCCCCACGACCTGCTTCGCCTTACCGACCCGAATACCACGCTGCGCTACATCGTTGCCCAGGTCCAGGACGTGTACGTGTCCCAGGGCGTAGACATCAACGACAAGCACATCGAGGTCATTGCCCGTCAGATGCTGCGCAAGGTCGCCGTCATCGATCCCGGTGACTCTGACTACCTGCCTGGCCGTCAGGTGAACCGTTTCGAGTTCGAGGACGCCGCAAATGCGCTGGTGCTCGAAGGCAAGGAGCCCCCGGTGGGCCAGCCCCTGCTGCTGGGCATCACCAAGGCTTCCCTGGCCACCGATTCGTTCCTTTCCGCTGCATCGTTCCAGGAAACCACCAAGGTCCTTACCGATGCTGCCATCGAGGGCAAGGTCGATACCCTGCAGGGCCTGAAGGAAAACGTCATCATCGGCAAGCCTATTCCTGCCGGCACCGGCTTGAAGCGCTACCACGAAGTGGGCCTTACCTACCGTGGCGTGCCAGTAGACCGCGTGGATTCCGAGCGTCTGCCTGATTCTGCCCCCGAGGCCCTTCGCGAGATCGAGGAACTGCTGCCTCAGCCGCAGGATTGGTCGCTCGATGGCGATGGCTACCTGGGGGCCGGCTCCGACTACTCCAGCTACTTCGCCTCCATCGCCGCAGGCTACCGTGCGAACAACCTCTCCGACGAGGATGCCCGTCTGTACGTCTACGACGACTTGGGCGTGTCGCAGCGTTGGGCTAACAAGTTCTCTGAGGCGGGCATCGAAACCGTTGCCGACCTGGTTGGCCATAACGAGGACGACCTGCTTCGCATCGAGGGCATTGGCACCAAGGCCATCGAAGAGCTGAAGGAGGGCCTGGAAAAGCACGGCCTTTCCCATGTGATCGAAGATGATCTTTCAGCCTCCCGCGATGACATGAGCCAGCTTCTGGACATGGTGTTCTCTCCCGATGACACCGTGCTCATCGGTGGCGATCAGCCCGCAACCTTCAACACCGAAGGTGAGGACATGCTGGGCGAGGCTCTGCCCCCGCGATCCTACCAGCGTAACCTTGAAGAGCTCGATGCCCTTCTGGGTTCTTCCGACCTGGGCTTCCACAGCACCAGTGCTGCCGAGGAATCTGCAGGTAACGAAGAAGGGTAAAAGCCTCTTTCCATAAGGAAGAGCTGAAGGCGCGTCCCGTTCGGGGCGCGCCTTTTTTATGCGGGTTTCCTGCGCAATCCTTGTTTTGGGGCGCTGAATCTCGTTTCGAAACCCCGGCATCATCCGCGGGGCCGATCAAGGTGGCCGGGCGTTTCCTTTTGCCCCCGAGTCGTGCTCTGCGTGGACGGGCCACGCAATCCGCGCTTGCCTGCTCCGTGCTATCCTGTGAAGCGCAAAACACATGAAAGGCAATGAACCATGTCCAACGGCAAAACCTATTTATCCGACAACCGCCCTGCCCCCGAAAGCCAGATCGGTGCTTCGCTTGAATCCTTGGCGCGCACCATCCATGAACGCCGTAGCGCAGGCGAGGGGAGCTACACGTATCGGCTACTCACCGGAGACATCGACTCCCTGCTTAAGAAGGTTGCCGAAGAGGCGCATGAGGCAACCCTTGCCGCCAAGGATGTGGTTTACAACGAGGGCGATGATGCCCAGGTGAACCATCTTCGCTACGAGGCAGCCGATGTGGTGTACCACCTTATGGTCCTGCTTGAGCGATGCGGCATCGGATTGGATGAGTTCGCTGCCGAGCTGAACACGCGCATGACGGAAGAAGAGATTGCCGAGCGCGGTGGCGTGGTGCTTCTTAAGCCTGAGTTCGTGAACCGCGGTAACCATGTAGAGAAGTGATGGATGCCCTGGATAGGCAACCGGGATATCTACCAGAAATTTCCTTTAACCATAGGTTGAAATAACTTGCCATCAGGCCTTTTGATGATATAGCCATTACCTATATCCAAGCATCCCTATATGCGATTACGTATTTTGTTGCCCTTGGCGTTGCCAGGTGGTTTCATGTTCGGCGTTGGTTCCGCAAAAGGCGGGCCAACCCCCCCATAAGCCGAACAAGCACGGAACAAGGAGCAACAAGCAAATGGCGAAGAAGAACATCCCCTACGACCAGAAGTACTACGATCCCGAGATCGAGTGCATGCCTCGCCCTGAGATCGAGGAGCTGCAGCTTGGTCGCCTGAAGGACATGCTCCAGTACGCCTATGACAACACCGTATGGTACAAACGCTCTTTCGACGAGGCAGGGGTGAAGCCCTCCGATCTTAGCAGCCTTGCCGATCTTGCGAAGTTCCCCTTCTGCGACAAGAAGACCGAGCGCCAGACCCAGCATGTGGGATCGTTCTTCGGCGAGATGTGCTCGGTACCCGAAGAAGAGGTCATCTTCATGGCCACCTCTTCCGGTTCGACGGGCGTTCCCACGGTAAGCCCCTTCACTCAAGAGGACTTCGACCTGTGGCAGGATACCGAGGCCCGACTGTTCTGGCAGGCCGGCATGCGTCCCAATGACCGCTATGTGCATGGCCTCAACTTCGCGCTCTACGTCGGCGGCCCCGACGTCATCGGCGCCCAGCGCCTGGGGGCACTTGCCATCTGGGTCGGTGCCGTGCCCTCCGACCGCCTGATCTTCGTCTTGCAGCAGTACCAGCCCACGGTTATCTGGACCTCGCCTTCCTACGCATGGACGCTTGGCCAGAAGATCAAGGCGAAGGGTCTGGACCCGAAGACCGATTTCAGCATCAAGACCATCATCGTTGCAGGCGAGCCGGGCGGTTCCATCAAGTCTACCCGTGAAGCCATCGAAGACCTGTGGGGCGCAGACGTGCGCGACTTCTTCGGGCTTTCCGACATCTACGGCGCCTGCGCCGCCATGTGCGAGGTCAAGGACGGCCTGCATATCGTGGAAGACCAGATCCTGGTGGAAACCGTGGATCCCAACACCGGTGAGGTCCTTGAGCCGGGCAGCACCGGCGAGCTTACCTACACCACGCTTTGCAAGAAGGCCCGCCCGATGATCCGTTTCCGCTCTGGCGATATCGGATACGTTTCCACCGAGAAATGCGAATGCGGCCGCACCCATGCCCGCATCCATGTGACGGGCCGCAAGGACGAGATGTTCATCGTCGGTGCGGTGAATGTGTTCCCCAGCGACGTCGAGTACGTGGTCCGCGCTGAGCCGGGCGTTACGGGCGAGTACCTCATCCGTGTGTACGACGAGAACTTCTCTACCCGTTACGAGGTTTCCGTGGAACGCGCCGCGGGTAGCGATGAGCCGTTCGATTCGGTTGCGAAGCGCGTTGAGGCAGCGCTTAAGGCCCATACGGGCGTGCGACCCGCAAAGGTGATCGTTCACGACACCGATCAGCTGGGTGTTTCGTCCGAGCACAAAGCATCGCGTTTCATCGACGAGCGCGATTCCAACAAATAACACCAGCGGCCCTCTAGGGGCAGGTGCAAGGGTCTTTCGCCAAGCGCGGTAAGGCTCGCCGAAAGCCAGGCAGGTGCGCCTGGCTTTCGGGCGTATTCGAAGAAGAGGAAAAGGACAGGGCATGAAAGAAGTGTTGTGGCATGGCAGGGGAGGGCAAGGTGCCTTCACGGCTGCTCGCCTGCTTGGCGCTGCCGGGGCGTTTCCCGAAGGGCGCTACTCGCTTGCCTTCCCATCGTTTGGGCCCGAGCGTCGCGGTGCCCCCATGCGTGCGTTCACGAAGATCGACGGCAAGCCCATCGGCGACCGGAGCGCCATCTCCCAGGCCGATTACGCGGTGTACTTGGACGATACGCTGCTCGGTGAAGGCTGGGATGGTGAGCTTAAGCCCGGTGGATTGGTTCTGGTGAACAGCCTTCGCGACTTCGGCGATGACCGTATCATCTCTATAGACGCCGACGGTATCTCGCGCAAGATACTGGGCCGCCCGATCCCGAACACGGTGTTCCTGGGCGCCATCGCAGCGATCGATGCCGAGGTGGGCAAGACGGCCATTGAGCGTGCGGTTAGGGAATACATGCCGCCGAAGCTGCATGATAAGAACCTTGCCGTGATAGAGGCTGTGCTGGGCAAGTTGGAAGGCTGCAAGGAAGGCGCTTTCCCGCATGTTGTGGGAGCCGAGGAAGGCTAGCCCGTGCACAAGCCCCTTACCTGGGGCGTTTTTCAGGACGCATGCTTGTTCTGCAGGGATATGCAAAGCCATCGAGGAGGTGCTTTGCCCGCCCTGCCAGCGATACGAGAGGAATCGAAGTGAGCCCGATAGAGAAACCAGCCGTTGCCGTTGGGTACCGCACCCCGCAGGCAGTGAGCAGCAACGAGCCCCGAGAAGGCTATCCTGGCAGGCCGGCGTGCCGTATTCCCGTGCTGCAGGACGACAGCTTGGATCCCAGGGAATACGCTCGCACTACCTGCTTCGCAGCAGGCTACCTTACGGTGAAGAACTCCGGTTGGCGAAACGAGCGCCCCATACTTGACCTGGGGAAATGTACGGGCTGCCTTAAGTGCTACCTGTATTGCCCCGATGGGGCGGTGTTCAAGGTGCCCTGCAACCGGGAAGAATCCCCCAACAACTGCACCGATTCCTCTGTGGCGGTTGACCTTGATTTCTGCAAAGGCTGCGGAATCTGCGCGCACGAGTGCGCCGCAGGGGCCATCGCCATGGTTGCCGAGGGCCAGGCCCGCAAGGCCGATGAAGTGCAAGCAAGGCAGGGGAGGTAGGAAATGAAGAGGTTCCTTTCAGGCGACGAGGCGTTCGCGGAAGGCGTGCGCCTTGCTCGCCCTCAGGTGATCAGCGCTTATCCCATCACCCCGCAGACCGTGGTGGTGGAGCGCCTGTCCGAGATGG
>CAVDDI010000069.1:0-8477 GCA_963607675.1 bacterium
CGAGGGTTTCGAGCTGCCCGATATGGGCCTTTTGAATACCGCCGAGAAAACCCCGGTTACCAAGGAAAGCGAAGCTTCATTGCGCGCTACCGGGATGTTGCTGCAGGAAACCCTCGCTGATTTCGGTGTTGGCGCCGATGTGGTTGGGTGGGTACATGGCCCAACCGTCACCCTGTTCAAGGTCGATCTTCCCTCAGGTGTGCGCGTTAACCGTGTCTCGAACCTCACCGACGACATAGCCCTGGCGTTGGCGGCTCCTGGTGTTCGCATCTTCGCCCCCATTCCGGGCACCAATTACGTGGGCATAGAGGTTCCGAACAAGCAGCGGGAAACGGTGTTCCTGGGCGATGTGATCAAAGATGCCAAGCCCGGCCCCCTGCAGATTGCCATCGGAAAAGACGTCGAGGGCCAGAGCATCGTCAGCGACCTTGCCACCATGCCGCATCTCCTTATCGGTGGTACCACCGGCTCGGGTAAGTCGGTTGCCATCAACGGGTTCATCATGTCCATACTCATGCGCGCTACGCCTTCTGAGGTCCGCATGATCATGATCGACCCGAAACGTGTGGAATTCACCCCCTACAACGGCATCCCCCATCTTTACGTTCCTGTGGTCACCGAAGCCAGGGAAGCGGCCAGTGCCCTTTCTTGGGCGGTTGCCGAAATGGAGAGAAGGCTGAAGGTGTTCAGCGGCATTGGGGCCCGAAACATCGGGCAGTACAACGCGAAGGTTCAAAAAGGGCTTGAGATCAACGACGCCCCTGCCTCTGAGATGCCCTACATCGTGATCATCATCGATGAGCTTGCTGACCTCATGATGAACGTCGGCAAGGAAGTGGAGTTCTCCATCTCGCGCTTGGCTCAATTGGCACGCGCCGCCGGTATCCACCTCATCGTTGCAACCCAACGTCCTTCTACCAATGTTGTGACGGGCCTCATCAAGGCAAACATCACGAACCGAATCGCCTTCAATGTTGCCTCGGGCATCGACTCGCGCGTCATCCTCGACACCCCCGGTGCCGAGAACCTCATCGGCCTTGGCGACCTCTTGCTGTCCAAGCCAGAACTTGCGAAACCGCAACGAATCCAGGGCTGCTTCGTCTCCGAAGATGAGATCTCTGCTGTCGTGGAGAAATTGAAGTCGCAAGGCGAGCCTGAGTACCACAATGATATTCTGAAAACCAACCTGATAACCCTCGGAGACTCCATGCCCGATGGCTCTGGTGGAACGGCCTCGGGGTCGGATGACCCGCTGGTGTGGGAAGCAGCTGAAATAGTCTGCTCCTCGGGCCTTGGCTCGACCTCGAACCTCCAGCGTCGGTTGAGTGTTGGCTATTCCCGTGCAGGAAGGATCATGGACCTTCTTGAGGAAAAAGGCATCGTGGGCCCGCCAAATGGCTCGAAGCCCCGAGAGGTGCTGGTTGACCCGATGGAGCTCGAGACCATTAAGGCATTTGAGCAAAACGACGATTAGCGGCTTTCAAAGGGAGGGGGACAAATGCATCAAATCAGCTTCGGCAATGTCTTGAAGGAAGCACGCCTTGCCAAGGGCTGGGATTTGGCCTCTGTTTCCCGGGAGCTGCGCATCCGGCAAGACATCATCGTCGCCATAGAGAACAGCGATTTCCGACGGATGCCCTCGCGTGGCTATGCCCGCAACATGATCATCGCCTATTCCCGCCTCTTAGGTTTGAACGCCCAAGATGTCAGTCGCATGTACTTGGATCAAGAATACGCCTATCAGGTTGAGCAGGCTCATCAAAATGTCAGCGAGGCCCTTCGCATGCACGATGCTGGCAGGGAATCACGGTCTTCCCGGTCATCGTCGACGTCGTCCTTCGAAAGGGTTCGGCCTACCAGCTCTCGGTCGCGCACTGGGCGTACTGCCGATGATCGCAACCAGTACGATGGCAGCAGCAATGGGTTCGGACGTGCTGTTTACTCGCAGAATCCCGATGTGTATCCCACGCTCCAGGGGGGGCAGCCTGCCACCCATAAGGCCCGTAGGTCTGCCATGGGGGAGGGCAAGTACGGTAACATGTACTCAGCTCCACGTAACATCCCCAACCCCCATCGCAACAGGAACGTCATCATCGTTGTTATTGCGGTCGTGGTCGTGGTAGTGGCCTTGGGCTTGGCGCTTTCGATGTCCCATCAAACGCAGACGCAGGCCAACATTCCCGTTACCGGAGCGCAAAGCGTAGGCACGACCTCCGAAGAGGCTGCCAGCAAACAGCAGGAATCCAGCCAGCAGCAGGCTGCTGCCACAGAGACGGCTCCTACCGAGTTCACCCTCAGATACACCGTGGACAAGGGCTGCGAATCGTACATAGAGGTGTATGTTGACGATGCCGTCCAGGAATCCTCTACGGTTACCGGCGCTGCGGAGAAGTCGTACACCAGCTCATCGAAGATCCGCTTCGTTGCCACCGAGACGAATGGCGTCAGCGTCTATATCAACGATGAGGCCCAGCGGTTGGAAACCAACAGCTCCGGTATCGTGAACACCACTTACAGCTTTGCCGATATCCTTGAGCAATGGTATGCCGCTCATCCCAACGCGAAACGCGATTCCGGTTCCACCGCTTCCTCTTCGACGAGCGGTTCTTCTACTAGCTCTTCAGGCTCATCCGCCTCTCAGTAAAGGCATTGCCGAGCCTGAAGCCACTTCATCTCAAATCGACATCCGGGGCGTTGGCGTATGTCGGTCGCTGCCCCTTCTGTACTGAAAGGATTTCCATGGCCAAAGAATCAAGCTTCGACGTTGTCTCTCAGGTGGATCTGCAGGAAGTTGACAACGCTTATGGGCAGGCGAAGAAAGAGATCGCCCAAAGGTACGACCTCAAGGGCTCAGGAGCCGATATCTCTTTCGACAAGAATGCCAAAACGCTCACGGTTTCCGCTCCGAGCGATTTCGTCTGCACGCAGGTGAAAGACGTTCTTACCTCGAAGCTTGTTAAGCGCGGGGTAGAGCTGAACTCCCTTGATTGGGGAAAGCTGGAGGCTGCTTCCGGTGGAAGCGTCCGTCAATGCGCGAAGATCGTCGAAGGCATCGATCGCGAAACCGCAGGAAAGATCAACAAGGATATCAAGGGCACCAAGCTTAAGGTAAAGGTCACCATTGAGGGCGACAAGCTCCGCGTTTCTGGGCCAAAGCTCGACACCCTGCAGGAAGTTATCTCCTTCCTTAAGGGGCAAGACTACGGCCAGCCCCTCCAGTTCAACAATTATCGCTAGGATCGATTTCGAACATGACCAAGAACATCGCCTTCCTTACCATGGGCTGCGCCAAGAACGAGGCTGATTCAGCCCATATGCAGCAGGATCTTATCCGCGCCGGCTACCGTATCGTCGCGCTCGAGGATCCCAGTGACTGCATCGTGGTGAACACCTGCTCGTTCATCCAGTCGGCCACCGAGGAAAGCCTCGATGCCATTTTCGAGGTGGCCGGGTATGATTCGGTGAAGATCGGCGACACCAAGCTCGTTGTGTGCGGGTGCTTGCCTTCCCGCTATGGCGACGATCTGGATGCCGAGCTCTCCGAGGCCGACCGAATCGTTCCTTGCGCGAAGGAAGACGATATCGTCCAGATCATGGATGGGCTGTTCGGTCGGACTGCTGCCGAGCGCTACGAGGTAGCTTTCGATTTCTCTCCGAGCGAGTACGTCAAGATCTCTGACGGCTGCAACCGGTTCTGCTCGTTTTGCACCATTCCCTATATTCGCGGCCGCTATCACAGCTTCGAGTACGAGGATATCTGCGCAGAGGTTGACGCAATGGTGGAGTCCGGCACAAAGGAGATCGTTCTCATCGCCCAAGACTCGGGGATTTGGGGGCTTGACCTGAAGCCCCATCGTTCTTTGGCATGGCTGCTTGCCCGCCTTGCCGAATCGTACCCTTCGGCTTGGTTCAGGGTGATGTACATGCAGCCTGCCGGCCTCACGGATGAATTGCTCGACGTTGTTGCCTCCCACGACAATATCTGCAAGTACTTCGACATCCCCCTGCAGCACTGCGATCCAGGTATCCTCGCGTCCATGAACCGGCAGGGTTCGCGTCAGGAATACGAGGGCATGGTGAAGCGTATTCGCCAACGTATTCCCTCTGCCGCGATACGTACCACCCTCATCGTCGGCTATCCCGGTGAAACCGAAGAGCAGTTCGAGGAGCTGTGCGACTTCGTAGAGGAAGCCGAATTCGACTATGTCGGCATTTTCGCCTATTCGCCCGAAGACGGAACGCCGGCCGCAACCATGCCGAATCAGGTAGATGAAGACACCAAACACGATCGCTTGAGTGAACTGCGCGACATCGCCGATGCCGTATCCTCTCATCTGATCTCCGAGCGCGTGGGAGCTGCCATGGACGTGCTTGTCCTCGGCAGAGAGGAAGATGGCCAGCTTTACGGAAGGGCGCAATGTCAGGCACCCGACGTCGATGGGGTAACGTACCTGGCAAGCGGCGAAGTAGGGCATTTTGAACAGGTGACCATCACCGACACCCTTATGTATGAGATGGAGGCTCTTGGTGAGTAACCAGGAATTCGACGAGACAACGCTATGGACGCCCGCCAACGTCGTCACACTTATCCGCATCCTCCTTGTTCCAGTATTTGTGGTTGCGATAATCAGCCCGTGGCCAGATTACCTGCCCCAGTGGCCAGACGCTGAAGCTTGGAAACCGTGGGTTGCCGCGTTGATCTTCGCCGTGCTGTCCTGCACTGATGCGCTTGACGGATACCTTGCCCGCAGCAGGGGGGAGGTTACCAATTTCGGCAAGTTCATAGACCCCCTAGCCGATAAGATACTTGTTGCTGCCGCTTTGTTGGCCCTGGTCGAGCTTCAGCTTCTTCCTTCTTGGGTTGCCTTGCTCATCATAGCCCGAGAGTTCATCGTCTCAGGCTTGCGCATGCTGGTGGCTACCCATGGGATCGTTGTTGCTGCCAGCTGGTATGGGAAAGCAAAGACGGTGTTCCAGATCATCGCGATCTTGCTTTTCATCGTGAAAGGCTCCGACCTGCTGTTATCGCTCCATCCCGACATGGGCGCCGTCCTGTACGCCGTCTCCTGGTTCTTCATGATCATCGCTCTGGTGCTCACGGTCGTTTCCATGATCGACTACTTCGTCAAGAGCGCCCCTATCCTCGGTTTCGGTTCCATTGGATCCCCAGTTGAGGGCGGGGTCGATGGCTCTTTGGAGAGCCAGCCTTCAGTCCCCACGGAATCTGAGATCGCCGATATGGCGCGGATGGTCGTGGCCGAGGCCAAGGATCGAGGGCTCAAGCTCTCAACTGCCGAAAGCTGCACCGGAGGTCTTATCGGTGGCGCCCTTACATCCGTCCCTGGAAGCTCCAGTGTCGTTGAGGGGGGCATTATCAGCTATTCGAACGAGGTGAAGATGAGCGTGCTGGGGGTTTCGGGTGAAGACCTTCGTCGCGTTGGGGCGGTCAGCTCGGAAGTTGCATCGGCCATGGCACTTGGCTCGCGCCGGATAGCCCATTCGGACATCGCGGTTTCCGTGACCGGCATTGCGGGCCCAGGGGGCGCCGTGCCTGGCAAGCCGGTTGGAACCGTATGGTTCGGATTGGCTGATGCGCAGGGAACCCATACCTTCCTTCAGCATTTTTCCGGCGATAGGGAACAGGTCAGGTTGCAAACGGTTCTCTATGCGCTCACCCTTGTGCTGGATTCCCTGGATCCTTCTGGCGATCAGCCGGTCTCCGAGTGATTTCCCATCGGTTTACCATCCCTTTCGCATTCTCCTCGCATCCATTTAAGATCCACCCTTTACTATGTGCGACAACAGCATCAGGGGTTGCCATCGAACAGGTGTTCGTGTACTCTTGATGCTGTCCAAATGCAATACCTTCATTTAGGAGAAGAAATGAGCCAGGACAAGGAGAAGGCCCTCAAGATCACAACCGACAAGATCGAGAAGAAGTTCGGCAAGGGCTCCATTATGAGATTAGGGGAGAACACCAGCATGCAGGTTGGCGTGATCCCAACCGGCGCCCTGCCCCTCGATATCGCTTTAGGGATCGGCGGCGTCCCCCGTGGTCGAATCGTTGAGATCTACGGTCCCGAGGCAAGCGGCAAAACCACCTTGGCTTTGCACATAATTGCTGAAGCTCAGGCTGCCGGCGGCGTCGTTGCCTTCATCGATGCCGAGCATGCCTTCGATCCCGTATATGCCGCAAAGCTCGGGGTAGACGTCGATGAGATGCTCATCTCCCAACCCGATACCGGCGAGCAGGCATTGGAGATCTGCGACATGCTTGTACGCAGCGGCGCGATCGACTGCGTGGTCGTCGACTCCGTTGCTGCCCTTGTTCCCCGGGCGGAAATCGAAGGGGAGATCGGCGATACCACCGTTGGCCTGCAGGCGCGCCTGATGAGCCAAGCTCTGCGAAAACTTGCGGGATCCCTCTCTCGCTCGAACACCACTTGCGTCTTCATCAATCAGCTCCGAGAGAAGATCGGTGTGATGTTCGGCAACCCTGAAACCACAACCGGAGGCCGTGCGCTTAAGTTCTACTCCAGTGTGCGTCTCGATGTTCGTCGTTTCGACTCCGTCAAGAAAGATGGCGACTTCGTCGGTAACCGTGTTCGTGTCAAAGTGGTCAAGAACAAGGTCGCCCCTCCCTTCCGTCAGGCCGAATTCGACATCATGTATGGCGAGGGCATCTCGAAAGAGGGCTGTGTTCTTGATATGGGCGTAGAAGCCGGCTTGGTCAAGAAAAGCGGCTCATGGTTCAACTACGGGGAAGAGCGCTTGGGGCAGGGTAGGGAAGCTGCGAAACGCACCCTGCAGGAAAACCCTGATATCCGAAATGAGATCGAAAGCAAGATCCGCGTTGAATACGGCCTTACGTCCCTTGAAGACGAAACGGCCCAGCCCTCCGCTGAGTCTCAGCAAGGATAATGTTCAGGAATGGTCGGCAACTGTGTTTCAAGGAGCTCATCGGAGTCCAGTCTGGCCGAAGGCCCGCTAGGCTCCAATGAGGGCTCATCATGCGACCAGGCATTGGCCTTCAAGAAGATCCTTGTATGGGTCAAGGTGCGGGACAGATCGGTTAAGGAAACCAGGGACCGCCTTATTCGCGGGGGCTTCAAAAGTGATTCGGTTGAGCGGGCAATTGAACAGGCCCTCCATTATCAGATCCTGGATGACCAGCGCTTTGCAGATAGCCTTGTTCGGTCACGGTTGAGGCAGGGCAAGGGTTTGGATGGCGTGGTTCGTGAGCTACGTGGCCATAACATCGCCGTTAAAACGCTGCTTCCGGGTTTCCCTGATGAGTATTTAGCCGGTAGGCCGAGTCAAGAAGACTGCGCCTATGCCTTGCTGTGCAGGAAGCCCCCACGGGCAAAGAATGCACGTCAGGCTGCCTATGCTAAGCTGGTGCGCGCAGGTTACCCTATGGCCCTTTCCGCAGAGGTAGCCAGCAAGTGGTTCTGCGCTATGGAGTCAGGTAAATAGCGGTCGTGTAGGCCACCATGCTTCGGTAACGCGTTTTTGTCGGAGCATGGTGGCAGCTAGTCAAACCTGCTGGTTTTAGGCTATTATTGTTGAGCTAGAGCTTTCGCACCTGAATCGGTGCTTTTGTATATATAGATAACTTAATAGTGTTGCTTCATGCCAGCGTCTGCTCTTGCCCCGGTATACCAGGGCTTTTTTTCTGCCCTTTTTGCCTTTTCACTATACGATGCTCACTCGAAAGGGAAACAGATGATGGAAATCATAATTGCTGCAGTCGTAGCGATTATCATCGGTTTTGCTATCGGCTACTTCCTTATGCAGAAGATGCTGAAAGACCGAAACGATGCAACCACGCGCGAGGCCGAAACCACTTTGTCGAATGCAAAGCAGGAAGCAGAGCGCCTTAAGCACGAAGCCCTCCTGGAAGCCAAAGACGAAGCCCTGAAGATGAAGCAGGATGCCGAGCGTGAAAGCAAGGAGCGCATGCGCGAGGTTCGTTCATCTGAGAATCACTTGAATCAGCGTGAGCAGAGCCTTGATAAACGTGTTGAGGCACTTGATCACCGCGAGCACCAGATCTCCTCGCTCCAGGGTCAAGTCGACCGTCGTGCTAAGGATGTCGAGCGTGCCGAGGCGGAGGTCAATGCGCGGCTCGAACAGGTTGCCGGCCTTTCTGCCGAAGAGGCCAAGTCAGAGCTTCTAGAGGGGCTTAAGGAAGAATGCGTCCATGAGCAGGCTGCGATCATCCGTGATTCTGAGGCTCGCACCAAGGCAGAGGCTGACAAGAAGGCTCGCGAGATCCTTAGCGTAGCCATCCAGCGCTTGGCGGCAGACCATACCTCTCAGATCACGGTGTCTACCATCCACATACCTTCCGACGATCTGAAAGGCCGCATCATCGGCCGCGAGGGACGCAACATCCGATCTTTCGAGCAGATCACAGGAACCAGCCTTATCATCGATGACACCCCTGAAACGGTAACCGTGTCTACCCATGACCC
>CAVDDI010000070.1:0-8419 GCA_963607675.1 bacterium
CATCAGGAGCATAGACAGCCGGAACGGCGGCGCGACCCATACGGATGTACACCGGGCCCTCGGTTTCCGCAGCAAGGCGGATGGCAGCGCGGCATGCCGCATAATCGGCTGGAACGAACACGCGCATGTTGGGAAGGCCGCGCATTAGGGATATGTCCTCGAGCATCTGATGGGATCCGCCATCAGGGCCCACGGAGATGCCGGCATGGGTGGGCGCAACCTTCACATTGAGGTTGGAATAGCAAACGGTGTTGCGGATTTGGTCGTAGCAACGGCCGGTTCCGAACACGGCAAACGAACCGGTGTAGGCGATGTTCCCAGCTAGGGAAAGGCCTGCCGCAACGTCGATCATGTTCTGTTCAGCGATGCCGACGTTGAACAACCGGTCGGCATTTTCGGGGCATGCCGCCGCAAAGGCCTTGGTGGTGGTGGAACCGGTAAGGTCGGCATCTACCGCAACGACCCTTTTGCCCTCTGCGGCCAATTCGGCCAGCGTCTTGCCGAACGCGGCACGGGTTGCCTTCTTTTCCTGTGCCTGTTCAGGCGTTGCAAGCTGTACCACGTTACTTCACTCCATTCAGCTTAGCGCGGGCTTCGGCAAGCTCTGCCAGGGCGCGCTCGGTTTCCTCGTCGTTGGGGGCTTTGCCGTGCCAGCCGGCCTGGTCTTCCATAAAGGAAACACCCTTGCCCTTCACGGTATGGGCGATGACCATCTTGGGCTGTTCGGAGGAAGACGCCTTGAGGTCGGAGAAGAGCTGGATAAGGGCATCCACATCGTGACCGTCCACCTCGTGCACTTCCCACCCGAAGGCGGCGAACTTGGCAGAAAGGCTGCCGCTGGCGCACACGTCTTCCACATGTCCATCGATTTGAAGGCCGTTCAGGTCAACCACTGCAATCAGGTTGCCCAGCTTCTGGTGAGCAGCGAAGGTTGCAGCCTCCCAAACCTGGCCTTCCTGGGTTTCGCCATCGCCCATCACGGTGAACACGCGGTTGGGAAGCTTGTCCAGCTTGAAGCCGGCAGCCAAACCGGCGGCGATGGAAAGGCCCTGACCAAGGGAACCGGTGGATACCTCTACCCCAGGGCACAGGTTGGAATCGGGGTGGCCCTGAAGCCGGGTGCCCAGCTTGCGCAGCGTGTTAAGCTCCTCTACCGGGAAATAACCTGCCTCAGCCAAAGTGGCATAGAGAGCCGGCGCGGCATGGCCCTTCGCCAGGATGAAACGGTCACGCTCGGGGTCGGCGGGATTGTCGGGGTTGTGCTTCAGGACGCCACCGAAATAAAGCGCCGCGAGGATATCGGTGCAGGAAAGCGAGCCGCCGGGATGGCCGCTACCCGCCTCGTGGAGCATCTTGATGATGTCTGTGCGAATGTCACAGGCTTTTTCCTTTGCTGGCAGGGAATTCATGGCTTCCTTTCGATCAAGCGCAAGTTCCTTCATTACAACGAGGCCTTCCATCGATGGAACCCGACGACGAATTCGTCGATATCACCGTCTAGGGCGGCCTCGACATTACCGCTCTCGATATTACTACGGGTATCCTTTATGAGTCGATACGGATAAAGGACGTAATTGCGTATCTGGCTGCCGAACGAATTGTCCATCTTCTCACCCTTGAGGGCCGCCAGCTCTTCCTGGCGCTTCTTTTCCTCCAGCTCGTAAAGGCGCCCGCGAAGAACACGGAACGCAGCCTCTTTGTTCTGGAGCTGCGATTTCTCGTTTTGGCAGGTAACCACTATCCCGGTTGGGATATGCGTCAAGCGGACGGCGGAATCGGTGGTGTTGACGCACTGGCCGCCAGGGCCGCTTGCGCGGTACACATCGACGCGCACATCGCTCGGGTCGATATCGATGGTTATGTCGTTGTCGGGAAGGACCGGGATAACCTCCACAGCGGCAAAGGTGGTGTGGCGACGCTTCTTCTCGTCAGTAGGCGAGATGCGAACCAAGCGATGCACACCCGACTCGCTTTGCAGCATGCCATAGGCATTGCGTCCCTCGATCTGCATGCTCACATGGTCTAGGCCGATACCCTCGCCGGGAACAAGATCGAGCACCCTGACCTTCCACCCTTTCTTATCGGCGTAGCGCGTGTACATGCGGTAGAGCATCTCGGTCCAATCCTGGGCCTCAAGGCCACCGCTTCCGGGATGGATGGACAAGATTGCGTCGCTGGCATCGAAGCGGCCGCTGAACCAGGACTCTATCTCGAATTCGTTCAGCATGTCCTGAAGGCGCTCAAGGCTGGCCTCGACCTCCGTGGCGAAATCCGGATCCTCCTGCGAAAGCTCGAAGGCGGTCTCGATATCTTCCAGCAGCGAACAGGCACCCTCGTACCTGCCGAGCACATCGCGTATATCGGATGCCTGCTTGCTTACCTGCTGGGCGTTTTCGGTATCATCCCAGAAGTCTGAACGGCCTATCTGCTCTTCAAGGTTGGCAAGGTCTGCCTGCTTGTCTTCGATGTGAAGGTACGCATGCGCGTCTTCCAGGCGCTGGCGGGCTTCTTCGATGGTCATCATGTTGCGTTCCTCATGCCGATTGCGGAAATGGCGATGCCCCTCGCCTGCTGGCAAAGGGGCATCCCGGACGTCGCGGTGCGTCCAACTACGTGGGCGTTATACGCCCTAGGAAGTTCAGCGGTTGGCTCCGTGGCACTTCTTGTATTTCTTGCCGGAGCCGCAAGGGCAAGGATCGTTGCGGCCAACGTTGGCGTACGGGTCGTCCTTGTCCTTTTCGATGGTATGGGGCTTCGGGGCTTCCGGCTTGGGAGCCGAAGGGGCACCGGCTGGCGCATCCTGCGCAGAACGACGTGCTTGGCCGCCTTCGTTCAAGGTTTCCTCGGGGTTGGAGTACTGAACCTTGCCCGCAAGAGGGTCGGGCTCTTCCTGGGGAGCCTGCTGCACCACAATAGGCGCACGCAGCAAGAAGCGCAGGAAATCCTCGTAAATGCCGGCAGTGAGGGAAGCGAAGGCACGATGGGCCTCGTCGCGATACTCGGTAAGCGGATCGCGCTGACCGTAGGCACGCAGGCCGATTGATGCCTTCAGGTAGTCCATTTCCTGCAGATGGCTCATCCAACGCGTGTCGATGAAGCGCAGCATGACCTGGCCCTCGATGTCGCTGAAGGGCTCGCCCACCTGAGCAGCCTTCTCATCGAACTGAGCCTGGATGCGCTCGATGATGCCATCGATGAGGGCATTCACATCATCGTCGCAATCAACGGATTCAACCGTGAGGGTTTCCGTGCCGGTAAGCTGAGCCAGCCACTTGTCCAAGGACTCGGTATCCCAGTCGTCGCTGGCCGACTTCGCAGGGCAGCACTCGATGACGTGCTGTTCAACGATGTCCTCGATGATCTCGGGCATGCGCTCGGTAAGGTCCTTGCCGTCCAAGATGGCGTTGCGCTCGGCATAGATGGCTTTGCGCTGCAAGTTCATCACATCGTCGTATTCCAACACGTGCTTACGTGCTGCGAAGTTGGAGGCCTCTACCTGACGCTGAGCAGTCTCGATGGCCTTGGATACCATGTTCGCCTTGATGGGCATATCCTCGGGCATGTCGGTTTTCTCCATCATGTTGGCGATGGAATCCATACGCGAACCGCCGAACAGGCGCATGAGGTCGTCTTCCAGCGAAAGGTAGAACTGGGTATCACCCGGATCGCCCTGACGGCCGGAGCGACCACGCAGCTGGTTGTCGATTCGGCGGCTTTCATGGCGCTCGGTGCCGATGACGCACAAGCCTCCGGCGGCACGCACCTCGTCGCTTTCGCGCTTGGTGATGGCCTCGGCTTCAGCTTGGGCCTGCTTCACCTGGGCGGGAGTTGGCTCCTGGTCTTCCTCGAGACGCTCGATGAGCATGGTTTCCGCCATTACCTCGGCATTGCCGCCCAGCAAGATGTCGGTACCACGGCCAGCCATGTTGGTTGCGATGGTAACGGCGCCGGTACGGCCCGCCTGTGCAACGATGGCTGCCTCGCGTTCGTGGTTCTTCGCGTTAAGCACCTCGTGGTGGATACCGCGCTTGGAAAGCAAGCGGCTGAGCCGCTCGGAGCTTTCGATGGAAACCGTGCCGACCAAGCAAGGCTGCCCCTTGGCGTGACGGGCGGCGATGTCATCGGCAACGGCATTGAACTTGGCGTCTACCGTGCGGTAGATAAGGTCGTTTTCATCGACGCGTTGAACGGGGCGGTTCGGCGGGATGGACATCACCGGCAGGTTGTAGATCTGGCGGAACTCGGAATCCTCGGTCATCGCGGTACCGGTCATGCCCGAGAGCTTGTCGTACAGGCGGAAGTAGTTCTGCAGCGTGATGGTGGCCAGCGTCTGGTTCTCCTGGCGCACCAGGACATGCTCTTTGGCTTCCAACGCCTGATGCAGGCCCTCGGAGTAGCGGCGGCCTTCCATGATACGGCCCGTGAATTCGTCGACGATCTTGACCTCGCCGTTGACCACCACGTAGTCCACATCGCGGTGGAACAGGAACTGCGCCTTCAAGGCTTGCTGCAGGTGGTTGGGCAGCTGACCGCTGGGATCGCCGAAAAGGTCTTCGATCCCCAGTTGGAACTCGACCTTTTCCAGGCCGACCTCGGTGGTGTAGATGGTGCGCTTGGCCTCATCCATCTCGAAATCGATGTCGCGCTTCAAGAATGGCATGATGGCGGCAAAGCGCTTGTAGGTATCTGCTGCCTGGGTTCCCGCGCCCGAGATGATGAGCGGCGTGCGTGCCTCGTCGATGAGGATGGAGTCAACCTCGTCGACGATGGCGAAGGAATGGCCGCGCTGCACACGGCGGCTGGCCCGCGCCACCATGTTGTCTCGCAGATAATCGAAGCCGAACTCGGAATTGGTGCCGTATGTGACGTCGGCCTGATAGGCCGGGATCTTCTGCGCAGGACCCATTCCGTTCTGGATAAGGCCCACCTTCATCCCCATGAACTCGTAGATGCGGCCCATCCATTTGGAGTCGCGCGCAGCAAGGTAATCGTTCACGGTAACGATGTGGACGTTGTTGCCAGGGAGTGCGTTCAGGTAGCCCGCGAGGGTGGAAACCAAGGTCTTGCCTTCGCCCGTGCGCATCTCGGCGATCTTGCCGTCGTTCAAGGCCATGGCGCCGATGAGCTGCACGTCGAAATGGCGCAGCCCGATGGTTCGGACGCTGGCCTCACGCACCGCGGCAAAGGCTTCGGGCAAGATGGACTCAAGCTCTTCACCGTTGGCCAGGCGCTCGCGGAACTCTACGGTAAGGTGCGCCAGCTCTTCGTCGGAGCGAGCCTGCATGGACGGCTCCAACTCATTGATGCGCTCGACGGTTTTCTGATAGTTCTTCAACGGGCGATTCTCGCCCACGCTCAAAATCTTGGAAAAGAAACCCATGATCTCTCTTTCGCTCGTTTATCCGCTTCACTCTAGCACAGCACCCAATGCCCGCTGCGCGCTACGGGGCCAACGGGCAAGGTTCTCCACGGCATCAACGCGCAAAGACCAGACCACCTGCCTACTTCTTCGACACGTCGCAGAGGATCTCCTGGTACAAGGCTTCCAGCCTGCTTGACTCATCGATACCGAATCTCTCTACCAACGCATGGCGGCAGCTGAAGAACGTGGAGATCGCGCCTGCGAACTGGCCAAGCATCTTCTGCACCTTCATGTACAGATACACCACGTCTTCCCGGGTTTGGTCGATCTCGAAGGCGAATGCGGCAAAGCGCTGGGCGCTGCGCAGCTCCCCTCCCCTTACCAGGATGCGGACGCCGTCCACCAGGGCATCGAGCACGCGGTTCCGGTACATCGCGCGGTAGGCTTCCAATTGCTCGTTTTCTATGCCGGGCAAAAGCGGCCCCACGTACAGACGCTCTAGCTCGGAGAGCAGCGAGTGGCACTCCGCAGGATCGTCGCAGCCGTGAAGACGATGGCACAGCCCATCAACGGAAACCACATCGCTTTCCAGGCTCAGGCCCTGCAGCGAGACGGTGTCACGGCTTGCGCGCAAGGCGAACGGGTCGGAATCCGAGGGCGAGAGGATCTTGCGCACATAGCTCCACAGGTTGTAGAAGCTCGATCGAACGCAATTGGGGTCGGAGTCGGGCCAAACCACCCGTTCAACCCATGTGCGGGGAACATCCTTGTTGTAATTGACCAAAAGCAGGGCTATGACCACTTTAGCCTTCTTGCGGATACTCGCGGGGTCTGCAACCGGGCGCCCGTCACGGGTTATCTCGCAACGGCCGAAAAGGTTGATTCGCAGGGTCGAGCTCGAAGAGAACCTAAGAGCCGAAGGTTGATGGTCATCAGCCTCTTCCGCGGAACAGGGATCAAGCACCTCATCCATCCCGTTGCTTCGATAGAACTCCTGGCGATGCTCTGGGCTAAGAAGATCTGCGAGCACCCACGACATCACAGAGGCGTTATCGGTTGCCCTAAGAAGAGCGCAGAGGCCCATGAGGAACCCCTGCTCGTCCGTGAAGGCAGAATAGCCGGCAAGAGCATCAAGGTGTGCGCAGAGCAGGTCGAACCGGGTTTTGGCACCGAGCGGCAAAGCGAAGAACTCGCTGGAAGCGCGCTTGATGCCCGAATGCGGGTACGTTCTCTCAAGCGCACCTCCCATTCGGTTTGCCCCATCAGGGAAAACCGACACAAGCTGGGAGAACCTACCTTTGCCCAGGACTAGCGCCAGCAAGCATACGGCTTCTTCGATACAAGATGGGCAAACCTGGAAAAGGGAATCGACGAACCGGCGCTTTCCATCCTCCCGATCAAGGAAAACCGCGGGTATCGAGCGCTTACCCATCAGCAAGAAGGGAGAGTTGTCGGCGGCAGTGACATCACCGCCACCCGAAAGCGAGCGCGGTACCTCTTCTCCGGAAAGAGCCATCTCCCGCGCGTCCAGTACAACGGTCGGCGCTTGGATATCGAACGCAAGATCGAAATCCACCGTGGTCACCAAAACCTCAACGCCTTGGGAATGGAAGCGCGTCAGTAGATTCGAAAACGACTGCCGACGAGCACCCGTCAGACGAGGAACGCCGTCGAAGACAACAAGGGCGCCGGCATTCCCCGAGCCATATTCGCAAGACGACGAATCTCCCCTATCAAGGCCAACCAGGAACTTAGGGGAATCCGCGTGCACCCAAGCGACCTGCTCTTGCTCGAATGCGACCCGTGCATACTGGGAAGCGAGAACCGTCTTGCCGTAAAGCGGCGGAGCACAGATAATGCGCACGGCTTCCCTGTCGCCCAGAAGGCTAACCAGCAGACGGTCCCTTTCGATAAGCGCTTCCCCAGATCCCGACCCGGTCACCGGCGACAAACGCGGCTCCGATGTGAATTTAACTGCCATGTCCCTTCCCTACTTCCTCAATGAGTCCTTGAATCGCCAGCGTAGTATACGTTTCACCTGGTATTTCAAGGCCCAGAGTCCTAAAATGCCCTATTTTTGGGCGTGAAAGCGGCGTTTGGGGCTGTTTTCGGCGGTTATTCCTTAAAAAATGAGATTTCACCTGCGATTTTCTTTAACAGTTAAACGGGTATTGTCAGCGGTTTCCCGCATATTCCGGGATAGGGTGAATCGGCAAGTGGGGTCCGCGGCGTGCCCAGGAAGCTCGATAGCGAGCATCAAGGGGCTAGCGCAGATAACAGCAAAGAGCAGCAAAGCGAAGAAAAGAGAAGAGACGCAAGGATCGCGCAGACGCAATAGGACTCGTTTCAGTGAGGCAATGACGCTCATGCGCCTTCCGCAACAAGCGCCGCAGCGGGAAGAAAGGCGCACTCGGAAGAACAACCCTTCCCAGGCCGGGCTGGACCGAACCACCAAACGCTATATTTGTTAGTATGAGAACGCTAAAAGCCAATATGCCTATCGCATGTCCCATGCGGCAAGGCAGCCCGACCCGGGAGGAACACATGCCCACAAACTCTGCCGAACAGAAGGTTATCGTCCTCGATTTCGGCGCACAGTATGGCCAGCTCATCGCTCGCCGCGTGCGCGATTTGGGCGTTTACTCGGAAATCGTCCCCTGCGACGAGGAGGCCAGCAAGATTGCCGCGATGAAGCCGAGCGCCATCATCCTCTCGGGCGGCCCGGCAAGTGTTTACGCGGAAGATGCGCCGAAGATCGACCCTGAAGTGCTGAAGTTGGATGTTCCCATTCTTGGCTTCTGCTATGGCCATCAGACCATTGCGGTGACCCTTGGCGGCACCGTTGGACATACCGAAAAGGGCGAGTACGGCCCGGCAGAGCTCACGGTTTCCGAAGGTGCGCTATTCGAGGGCACCCCACAGAAGCAAACGGTCTGGATGAGCCACCGCGATGCCGTCACGGCAGTGCCCGAAGGCTTCACGGTAACGGCATCTACCGATATTTGCCCGGTTGCGGCCATGGAGTGCGCCGAGCGCAAGATCTACACCACTCAGTTC
>CAVDDI010000071.1:0-8233 GCA_963607675.1 bacterium
CTCCTAAAGCTCCAGCAAGCCAGAAGGAAGGCTCATGACAAGGACGTTCTTCTGCGGGTCAACCTCGACGATGAACTCATCGACCAAGGGGATGAAGACCTCGGCGCCCTGCCCATCTTCGGGCCGAGAGCCCACCAGAAGCAAGGGATGAGCCGGATTGTCCAGCACATCTGCTACAACGCCGATACAGCCAGCCGACTCTTCGACCACCTCGAAGCCGATGAGCCCAGAACCCTGGTGCTCATCGAAGCCCTCCGGCAACGCCGCAACAGGCACAAGGCAGCCATGCCCCTCGAGCTTTTCCGCTTGAGTGCGGTCGGAGATCGAGTCGAAGTACACCATATGCCGACCTTGGCCCATGTCGACCACCTGCTCTACCTTGGCAGAACGGGGCATGCGCAACACTGGCGGGACGAATGTGACCTCCATGCCTTCCCGCAGCAAAAAAGGAAGACCTTCCGTCTGCTTGACGGAAAGCCCTCCTTCATTGTTCTTAGCCTTCAGCAGGCCAGCGATATTGACCCAGGGATCCATGGATGGCAAGAAGCCTACTCGTCGATGAGCTCGACTTCGACCTCGAAGCCATGACGGGAACCTGCGGCGCGGGAAAGGGTGCGGATAGCCTTGATCACACGACCCTGACGGCCAATGACCTTGCCGGCATCTGCTTCGTCTACGCGGATCTCAACGAGCACCGCGTCGTCTTCGGTGTCGGATGCCTCGATGCTCACAGCATCGGGGTTATCGACCAAAGGCATAACCAGCGACTCTACGAGTGCCGAGATATCTTCGCGCGAATCCGCCATGGTTTAGGCGTTCTTGCGCTCTGCCTCGATGAGGCGCGCAACGGTGTCGGTGGGCTTTGCGCCGTTGGCGACCCACTCATCGACCTTGGCAAGGTCGATCTTCACAGCTGCGGGGGTGGTGCAGGGGTTGTAGGAACCGATCTGCTCGATATAGCGACCATCGCGGCGAGCGCGGGAGTCTGCTACGACAATGCGGTAATAAGGTGCCTTTTTAGCGCCGTGACGGGCGAGACGAATCTTGACTGCCATCGAGTTGTTCTCCTTCTAAACATTTGAGCGACCCGAGGTAAACGCCTTGCGGGTCGCAAAACAGCGGTTATAGATATTACCTCTTGAAAACGGAATCATCAAGCCCGCTCATCATGTCCTGCATCTTCTTCACATCGGACAAGCGCATTCCGCCCATGCCGGGAATACCCATGCGCTGCTTCCCCTTCTTGCCCTTCTTCCCCTTCTTGCCCTTGCCTTTTCCGTGGCGGTTGGCCTGGGCCTCTTGGGCGTTCATGATCGATCGCATCATCTTCTTTGTTTCGGTGAACTGCTTCAGGAGCTGGTTGACCTGGAACACCTTCACGCCGGCACCCGCCGCAACACGCGCCTTGCGCGAACCGTTCAGGATCTCGGGGTGCTCACGCTCGGCCTTGGTCATAGAGCCGATGATGACGGCCATCTCGTCGAGGGCATGCTCGTTCACTTGACCTTCGCGCATGGCCTTGTCGCCGCCAGGCAAGGCACTGATGAGCTTTTGCACACCGCCCATCTTGCTTACCTGCTGCTTCATCATGAGGAAGTCGTTCAAGGTAAGGTTTCCGCGCGCCATGCGCTCGGCTTCCTCTTGCTCAACTTCCTCTGCACGCAACTTGGAAGCCGACTCGATGATGCTGACCACGTCGCCCATGCCAAGGATGCGCTTGGCCATGCGATCGGGATGGAAACGCTCCAGGGAATCGGGCTTTTCGCCCGAGGAGATGAACATGATGGGTTTGCCGGTTACCTGCTTGATCGAAAGCGCACCGCCACCGCGGGCATCGCCGTCCATCTTCGACATGATCACGCCATCGAAATCAACGCGATCGGAAAAAGCCTTGGCAACGTTGACGGCATCTTGACCGGTCATGGCGTCGACAACCATGTAGATCTGGTCGGGCTCAACCGCAGCCTTGATGGCCTCTGCCTCGGCCATCATCTCCTCGTCGACGTGCAGGCGGCCCGCCGTGTCGACGATGACCACATCGCGCAGGGAGTCGATGGCATCGCGCACGCCTTCTTTGGCGATCTTCACCGGGTCTTTCCCCTCGCCACGGTACACGCGAACACCGATCTCGTTGCCGAGCGTCTCCAACTGGTCGGCAGCTGCCGGACGGTACACGTCGCAAGCGCACAGAAGCGGATTATGGTTCTGCTGCTTCAGAAGGTAAGCCAACTTGGCAGCCGCAGTTGTCTTACCTGAGCCCTGAAGGCCGACGAGCATGATGACGTTGGGGATGCGGCTGGAAAGCTGCAAAGGGGCGCTCTCCCTGCCCAGCAGGTCGGTGAGCTCATCGAGCACGATCTTGATGACGTTCTGACCGGGCGTAAGGGAATCAAGCACCTCGGCGGTAAGGCAGCGCTCCTTCGTGCTCTTCACAAAGGACTTCACCACCTTGAAGTTCACATCGGCCTCGAGCAACGCCATGCGGATCTCGCGCATGGCGACATCGATGTCCTCTTCGGTAAGGCGGCCCTTGCCACGCAGGCCCGAGAATATAGACTGAAGCTTTTCAGAAAGGTTATCGAACATCGGCCATGTCTCCAATCAGTGCGCGTGCGAAATCGTGCGCGTCGAAGTCCTGCAGGTCGTCTATCCCCTCGCCCACGCCGATCTTGTAGATGGGCAGCTCAAGCTCATGGGATACGGCAAGCGCGATGCCGCCTTTGGCGGTGCCGTCTAGCTTGGTGACGATAAGGCCATCCAATTCCAGCGCCTTGTTGAACTCACGGGCCTGCTGCAGCCCGTTCTGACCGGTGGTGGCATCGATCACAAGGACCGTGTACACAGGGATGCCCGCACGCTTGCGAACGACGTTGACCACCTTCTGAAGCTCGCGCATAAGGTCGTCGGAGGTGTGCAATCTTCCTGCCGTGTCGACGATGACCAGATCGGAGCCATTCCGTTCGGCAACCTCAATGGCTTCGAAGCAGACACTCGCCGGATCGCTCCCGCGATCGCGGGAGACGATCTGCACGCCGCTGCGCTGCGCCCAAACCTGCAGCTGCTCTATGGCTGCCGCGCGGAATGTGTCGGCACCGCAGAGCAACACGTTGCGGCCCTTTTCCTTGTAGGCGGCAGCCAGCTTGCCTGCGGTCGTGGTCTTGCCGGACCCGTTGATGCCAACGAACATCACCAGCGAGGGGTTCTCCTCGAACACATCGGTCTCCGCTGGGGTGAAGGTGGATGCCATCTGGTCGGTGAGCATGTCGAAAACGGCGTAGGCATCTGGTAGGGCCTTGCGCTTGGCCTGATCGCGCAGCTCCTCGATTATGGAATCAGCGGCCGAGGCGCCGATATCGGCAAGGATAAGGGTCTCTTCCAATTCTTCCCAGAAGTCCTCGTCGACATCCGGCCCACGATCGAGCAGGACGTTCATCTGCTCCTTGAACTTGTCGCGGGATCGATGAAGGCCTTCGTTGATCTTGTCGAAGAATCCCATTTAACCCTCCTTGCGGGTAGCTTTGTCGAGTTTCTGGCTGAGCACCTTGGTGATACCGTCTGCCTGCATCGATACACCATACAATATGTCGGCCGATTCCATGGTGCGACGCTGATGCGTGATCATGATGAACTGGGTCTCGTCGCGCACCACGTTGATGTAGGCGATAAGTCGGCGGAGGTTCGTATCATCGAGCGCCGCCTCAACCTCGTCCAAGATATAGAAAGGCGTCTGACGGATGCGGTACACGGCGAAGAGGAGAGCCATGGCCGTCATCGACTTCTCGCCGCCCGAAAGCAACGACATCTTCTTCACGCGCTTGCCCACCGGCTGGGCATTCACATCGACGCCGGTGTTCTCGAGATCTTCGGGGTCAACCAGGGAAAGATGCGCCTGGCCGCCAGGGAACAGCGTAGAGAAGATCTCAGAGAAATTGGCATTGACCTGCTCGAAGGTCGAGATGAAATCATCGCGCATGCGCTCGTCTATCACCTCTACGATGCGCGCTAGGGACTTACGGGCTTGCCGCATGTCGTCAAGCTGGGAGCTAAGGAAGCTGTAGCGGGCGCTTACCTGCTCGAATTCTTCGGCGGCATCGGGGCTCACCGCGCCCATGTTCTTGATCCGTCGTTCCAGGGATGCGGCCTGATCTTCGGCTTGGAGGCGATCGGGAAGCGGCTCAAGCGAAAGCGCCGTCTCGAGGGGCGTGGCGCAATCCTGGGTGATGGCGTTGATGCTCGACTCCACCTGAACCTCCAGGCGTCCCTTCTCGATGCGCACGTCGGCGATGCGGGAAGAATGAGCTTCGAACCTGTCACGCGCTTCACGCGATGCCTTAGTGGCCTGTGCGATACGCTCGTGCAAGGCGCGCGACGACTCCTGCTCACTGGCCGACTCGCGCTCGAGGCGGGCGGAGATCAGCGATGCGGCGTCGGCAAGCGAATTGAGCGTGGAGAGCAGGCCGAAAGCGCGCTCGGCAGCGGCTCGGGAAATGGCAATACGCCGGGAAGAAGATGCGTTTTCCCTGCTGGACGAGGCTATTTCCTGTTCGCGGGTAGCTACCATGCGATCAGCATAGGCCTTCCTTTCCGAAAGGCGAGCGGCCTCAAGGCGAGCATCGCTGACCTTTTCGGATAGCGAGACGATGTCACGCTTCAAAGGGGAAATCGCACGTTCTATCTCGGCAACAGCTTGCTTGTTCAGCTCTATCTTGGCCTGAACCTGAGCCAACTCGCTTTCAAGCTGGTCGGAATCAGGCTGGGCCTTCTGGAGGAAAGCACGATTCTCTTCCTGCTCCTTCAGCAGCCGGTCGTTTTCCTTCTCAAGGTCGTTGACGGCATCGACTGCCGAGGCTGCATCGCGGCGCGCAGACTCGCTTCGGCCCTTTGCGCTTGCCAGCTCCTCGGAAAGCTTAAGGGATTCGGTTTGAGCCTGGCGAAGCCGAGCTTCCAGGGAAGCATCCTCTTCCTTGGCCGATTCATAGGCCTTTTCGCAGCGAGCTTCGGCAGCCTGCGCCGACCCAAGCGCGCGGCGGCGGGCCAGGGCGCCATTTTCCCTATCGGCCTGCGATGTGCGGAACAGGGATAACTTACCGTTCGAGCACACCACGAAGCCATCGAGGGAGGCGAACCGGGCCGGGCCGCCTTTCCATCCAGAAGCCAGCTGGAGGGACTCGTCGAAGGACCCGGTAAGAATGACATCGCCGAGAAGCGCTTCGGCATGGTCGCGGAAGCCAGGGGCAACCGATAAGCGGTCAAGCAACCGCGTGCCCTTAAGCGCATCCCCGTTCGAGTTATTGGCGGCAGGAACGAAAACGGCAGATACCGCTCCGAAGCCATCGGAGGAAAGGGACTCGCGCAACAAGGAAACCGCCTGCTGCGATTCGGGCACCAATATAGCTTGGAGATCGTTGCCCAACAGCGCCTCAACCAACGACTCCATGCCCTCGGGCGCGGAAAGAACGTGCGAGAGCAATGCGGAATCGGGGGAAACGGACCCCTTGACGGAGAGCACGTGGGACAGGAGTGCATTCGAGGCCTCGCTGGCGCGCTCCAGCTCTTCGAGGGCAGCACGCTCGGCCGTGGCATGGGAGAGCTCGTTACGGGCGGCATCGAGCCTCTTGCGGGCCGCATCGCGGGAAACAACCAGCTGGCCCAACGAGGAACGCACCGCAGTGTCACGCTGGGAAAGCGCGGCATATGCAGAATCGAGCGATTCTGCCAAACCTGAAAGCTCTTCGGCTTTCTCGCGTGCGGCGGAAAGGCGCTCTGCAGAGTCGGCGACATGGGCATCGATCACCTGGGCGCGTGCACGTTTCTCGGACAGGTTTTCCCTCAATGCCTGCTGGGAAGCCTGCAGGGTATCGCGCCGATGTGAAAGCGCGCGCTGCTCGGTGGAAAGCGTGTCCAGCTTCTTACGCAGGTCGTTCCTCTCGTTGACCCGCTTGGTATAGGTGATCTCCAATTCACCGCGAAGCTTTTCGGCCTGTTCGGACTTGGTACGGGCCTCTTCAGCAGCATGTTGCGCTTCAGCCAGCTCCTTTTGGGCGGCATCGCGACGTACCCTCCCCTCCTCAACGTAACGCGCTAGGCGCTCAGCTTCGGAAAGGTACCCGCTGCGTTTCTCCTGCAGGAGGATGACGGTTGAGTTCAGACGCTCGTAGGCGGCCTGGGCACGACGGTAATTCCCATTGAAGTCGGCTTCCCTCGAGCTGCGCCTGTGCAGTTCGCCCTGAAGCTCATCGAGCACCGTCTCGGAAGAGGCGAGTTCGTCCTTCAGGGAGGCCTGCTGCTGCTCCAAAGCCCTCTCTGACTCAAGGATCTCATCCCAGCGACGCTGGAGCACACGAAGGTCGTCTACGGCAAGGCCAAGGCGCAGGCGGGAAAGCTCAGAGGAAAGCTGCTCGTGCAGAAGCGCCTTCTTCGCCTTGCGCTCAAGCGGCTTGAGCTGGCGCTCAACCTCTGCGGTTATGTCGTTCACTCGAGCCAGATGGGCATCCATCTGGGCAAGCTTGCGCTCGCTTTTCGCTTTGCGCTCTTTATGTTTCAAGATGCCAGCAGCCTCTTCGATGAGAGCTCGACGGTCTTCAGGGCGCGACGAGAGCACGGAGTCCAAATTGCCCTGGGAGATGATGGAGTTGGTGCCGGTACCCATACCGGAGTCGTGGAGGATATCGAGCACATCCATGCGGCGAACCACGTTCCCGTTCACGAGGTATTCGCTTTCGCCGCTGCGGTACATGCGCCTGCCGATTGACACCTCGGCGAAATCTACCGGCAAGGTTCCATCGGAGTTGTCGAGTAAGAGCTCCACCTCGGCAACGGAAACGGGCTTGCGGGCAGAAGAACCCGCGAAAATGACGTCTTCCATCGACTGGCCGCGCAAGTTCTTGGCGTTGCGCTCGCCTAGAACCCAAAGCACGGCATCGGAGATGTTGGATTTACCCGAGCCATTGGGGCCGACCACTGCTGCAATGCCCGGTTCGAATCTCATCACCGTACGATCGGCGAAGGACTTGAAGCCCTTCAGGGTCAACGATTTGAGGTACACCTGAGCCCCTTACTGCTGCTGCTTTTTCTGCTTGCGGGCCTTCTGCTCTGCCTGCTTACGTGCCTTCTCCTCGGCCTTTGCGGCCTTGATGGCCGCCTTTGCCTCTGCCTTGCGCTTCTTGTCTTCGGGGCTCTTGCCCTCGAACAACGAGCCCAAGATCTCAAGGGCGGATTTTGCAGCCTGGCTCTCCGATTCCTTCTTGGTGCGTCCCACGCCCCGGGCGATGGACTTCATGCCGACGAACACCTGCGTGACGAAGGTTCGATCGTGTGGAGGCCCCTGCGTTTCCACAAGACGGTAGGTAGGGGTGATGCCGTCTTCCTGCAAGCGTTCCTGCAGAACGCTCTTGGGATTCTCGGGCTCTTTGGCCATGTCCTCGCTCATCCGAACGATGAGGGTGCGCTTAACGAAAGCAGCTGCGGATTCTATGCCGCCGTCAAGGTACAAGGCAGCAACGAGCGACTCGTAGACGTTTTCCAACGCCGAATGAAGGCCACGGCGACCCGTGCCCCGCTCGGACGAGCCGAAGAATATGACGTCGGAAAGGCCGAGGTCCTTACCGACGTCAGAAAGCGAGGCACCCGAAACCAAGGAAACCTTGATGCGGGTAAGCCCACCTTCATCGAGGTCGGGGTAGGCATGATAGGCGCAGTACGAAACGATGGCGCCCAGTATGCTGTCGCCCAAGAACTCAAGCCGCTCGTATGAATCGCGGATGGAATGGCCCTCCACTGCAGAAGGGTGCGTGAGGGCGGTTTGCAGCAGTGAACGGTTAGCGAACCTATGGCCAAGGATTTCCTCGGCCTTGTCTAGACGCTTGGTATGTTCGGGCAGTTCGTTCACGTATGTTGCGGTTCCTGTTGCCTTCAGCTTCTTTTCCGTTCCGATTTTACTCGTGGTGTTGCTCCTGGTTAACGGTACGCCCGATTATTCCCGAAACATCCAAACGTACCGTGCGAGCGGCAACGAGGATGCCGTTCTTGATAGCCTCTTCGTTGGACGATCCGTGGCCCACGAGGCATGCTCCCTTGACACCGAGGATAGGGGCACCGCCGTAGGTATCCGCAGAGGTGGAGTCCTTCAACTGCTTCAGCCCGGACTTCATCGTAAGCGCCCCGAGCTTGCTCAGCGCGCTGGACATCATGATCCTCTTCACCTCGCCGAACAAAAGCTTGCTCACCCCTTCGA
>CAVDDI010000072.1:0-8211 GCA_963607675.1 bacterium
CAGACTGGATGCTCCCGTCGTTGGACAGGCTCTGCCCTCCACGGCCAAGGTGCGCCGCGACGACAACGGGATTGGCAGCGCCGACTGGACCACCGCGTCGGTGACCTGGTACGAGGTCGACGGCGACAAGAAGACCCAGGTCAGCGGCGCGGCCAAACCGGGTACGAAGTACCAGGCGACCGTGCGATGCATGCCCGATGGCAGCATCCCCCTGTTTTTTGACAAGTCCATCAACTGGGGCACTGTGAAGGTCACCAACGACTCCGGCTGGTTCTACCCCGCGGCGGCTTCGGTCGATTCCTGGACCGACGTGCTCACCGTCGAGGCATCCTTCGAGACTGCGGGCGAGAAGTCCCAGGCAAAGACCGAGACCGCTACTGTCAAGGCGGTCAACGGCGGGCTTGAGGCCGGCCTGGGCGGTGGCGCGTCCGAGACCGCCACGATCGCTGCGCTGTCCGACGAGGGCAACGCCCAATCCGACGGCCGCGCCGACCTCGGCGAGTTTGATGTCTCTTGGACCGAGGGCGACGAAGAGGTTACTATCGTCGCGCCCACCAAGGAGGGCTACAACTTCTGCAACTGGGAGGGTGTGCCCGAGGGCGTCGAGTACGACGACGCCGAGGGCTACGTGACCCTGCCGGCCTTGGTCCTTGCCGAGGGACTCGAGCTCACTGCCGTCTACACTCCGGCCGTGACCAGCGTCGAGGTCGAGACAGACGAACCCGCCCCCACGGCGGGCCAGAAGCTGGCTACCAAGGTCAAGTCGCTCGTGCTCACGGGCACCGATGGCAGCACCCTCGACCTTGTCGCCGAGATCGGCGCCGGCGAGCGCCCTGTCACCTGGCTGTCTGGGTCCGGGGACGGCGTGGCCGATTACTCCACGGCCTACACCGCTCTGGTTGAGCTCGTGGAAGACGGCGGTTTCGAGGGCGTCGAGAAGGTCCTTGCCGGCGGCGCCCAGGTGAGCGTGACCTGTGCCGGTGGCGCGGTCGAGGCCGATGGCGCGGGCTTCACCGTTGTAGACGGCAAGCTGTGCCTGGCCGTGTCCTTCCCCGCCACCGCCGATGCGAAGGTGACGGGCGTGTCCCAGCCCGCCGACGTGGAGCTCTCCTTCGAGCAGGGCAAGGCCTGCGCAGCTAACGGCAGCTGGCCGTTGGACAAGGCCGTGGACGTCGAGGTAGAGAGCGGCGTGGCCGCGGAGGGCGACATCGAGTGGCAGGCCGTGGAGGGCTTCGACGAGAGCGCGACCGGCGCCCAGGAGCTTGCCGCCCACGGCACCGTGACCCGCATCGTTACCGCCGACGACTCTGCGGTGGACCAGGAGGGTGCTTCCCTCGACGTTTCCGCGACCATCAAGATCGCAGCCCCCTCGCAGGAAGGCGATGATGGCAACGGTGATGCTGCCGGCACAAACGCTGGCGGCAGCAAGTCTGCCCTTGCCAAGACGAGTGACCCCATCCCGGTGCTTGCCATAACGGCGCTGGTGGCTATTGCGGTGGTCGCCGCCGCAGGGGCTGGCGCATCTGCTGCAAGCAGGAGGCGCAAGTAGGGGCAGATCCCCTTTAGCGTAGGACGTTCAGCTCAGATGGAAGGCCTCGGCGGTGAATCCCCCGAGGCCTTCCTGCATTTTCGGCGGAACTATTTATGGTAGGGCTCGTGGCGGATGATCTTGAAGGCACGGTAGATCTGCTCCACCAGCACCACGCGCGCCAGGTTGTGCGGCATGGTGATGGGCCCGAAGCTGATGCGCTCGGTGGCACGCTCCCGTACTTCGCGGGTAACCCCATCGCTTCCGCCGATGATGAAGCTGATGTGAGAATCGCTGCCCAGCGCGTAGGCATCTATCTTCTTCGCCAACCCTTCGCTGGACGTTTCTTTTCCGCGGATGTCCATCAGCAGCACGGGGCCGCGCTCGGGCAGTGCGGCCAACAGCGCGGCGGCTTCCTTTTCAGGGTTCGAGTCGGGCAGTTCGCGCACTTCCACTTTTGCGTAGGCACCCAGGCGTTTCAGGTACTCTGCCACGGCATCTTTCCAGAACTGCTCTTTCAGCTTGCCCACAGCGAATATGGTGATGCGCAGCATGCGCCCCTCCCGTCTGGCGGGCGTTACCCGTCGGAAAAGAAATGATGCTAGATTACTTGTTCGCACGGTATCATATCCACCGAATGAAGGCGCGCTCGCAGCGCGCATCCGCGAAACCAGCAAGTAGGAAGCGAGCGCTATGTCACTCCCCGCATCTGACCTGAACAAGAAGGCCGATGGCCGCACCACCATGGAATTGGGCAAAGTCCTGCCCCGTACCGCCGAAGTGAAGGACAACCACCTGTTCATCGGCGGGTGCGACATGGTAGAGGTTGCCAAGGAGTTCGGCACTGCCCTGTACGTGTTCGACCAGGCCGACATCGAAGCGCGCATGGACGAGTACGTCCAGTCGTTCAAGAAATACTACGGCGAAAAGGCCCAGGTTGCCTACGCTTCGAAGGCGTTCCAGAACCGCGCCATCGTGCGCCTGGCCAACGAGCATGGCATGTGCCTGGACGTTTCCGGCGGCGGTGAGCTGGCCCTTGCCCTGGCGGCGGGCTTCCCGGCCAAGCGCGTCATCGTGCACGGCAACAACAAGACGCCTCAGGAACTGCGCGAAGCCATCGAGGCAGGCGTGGGCTGCATCGTCATCGATTCGCGCATCGAGCTGTACCGCATTTCCGAGATCGCCCAGGAGCTGGGCGTTGTGCAGGACATCTACATGCGCATCACCCCGGGCGTGGAGGCCGACACGCACGAGTTCATCCGCACCGGCTGCGAAGATTCAAAGTTCGGCTTCACCATGCGCGAAGACTTCGCCTTCACCTGTGTGAAGAACGCCATCGAAACCCCGGGCGTGCGCCTTACGGGCCTGCACTGCCACATCGGGTCGCAGATCTTCGCGCTGCACTCCTTCCGCGAGGCCATCGAGGTCATGATCCAGTTCATCAAGCGCATCAACGACGAGTACCACTACGAGATAGAGGGCTTGGACCTGGGCGGTGGCCTGGGCATTGCCTATGTGGCCGAAGAAGAGCCGCCCACTATCGAAAGCTTCGCGAAGCTCACCTGCACCGCCGTGAAGGAACTGTGCGCCGAGTACGGCGTTGCCGAGCCGCGTGTTGCCGTTGAACCCGGCCGCTCCATCGCCGCAACCCCGGGCGTCACCCTGTACACCGTGGGCATCCTGAAAACGCTTCCTGGCATCCGCAACATCGTGGCTATCGATGGCGGCATGTCCGACAATATCCGCACGGCGCTCTACGGTGCCGACTATGAGCCCGTTATCGCCAACAAGGCTGCCGAGCCGCGCACCAAGGTGGTTACGCTGGTGGGCAAGCACTGCGAATCGGGCGATGCGGTTGCCGCCAACGCCTCTATCCAGAACCCCGACCTGGGCGATATCGTGTGCATGTTCGGCACGGGCGCGTACTGCCACTCCATGAGCAGCCGCTACAACGGCCAGCCCCGCCCTGGCGTGGTGTTCGTTAAGGACGGCAAGGCGCGCTTGGTTAGCCGCCGCGAAAGCTATGCCGACCTGATGTCGTGCGACTGCGACTAGGCTTCGCCGGTTCGGCGCAAACATCCGTTGGGTTCTAAGGTGCCCCACTGCAGGGAACCTGTTTTAGCACCTGTTCATGATCAATTAGCGCTCTTGCCCGCTGTTCCGGTGGGCAAGAGCGCTTTTCCTTATACAATGGGCTGATATTGAATGTTGCGGGGCAAAGGGCAAGGCCTCGGTTCGGCGGAAAGGAATAGGTATGTCTGTCAAGATTGGCTTGGTTGGAACGGGCACGGTTGGTGGCGGATGCCTTGACATCCTGCAGAACCATCAAGGCGACTTCAAGCGCCACTTCGGCATCGATCTTGAGTTGGTGCGCGTATGCTCCCGCAGGCCCGATGTTGCCCAGGCGCATGGCTTGGCGGATATCTTCACCACCGACTTCAACGAGGTGGTTACCGACCCCGAGGTAGACCTGGTAATCGAGCTCATCGGCGGCACCGGCATCGCCAAGGACGTTATCGTAGGCGCCCTGAAGAACGGCAAGGCCGTGGTTACCGCCAACAAGGCGCTTATGGCCTCTGCCGGCGAGGAGATAATGGGATTGGCCGAGGCCAACGGCTTGGAAATCGCGTTCGAGGCCAGTGTCGGCGGTGCCATCCCCATCATCGATCCGCTGAAGCATTCCCTTATCGCCAACCGCATCGATTCCATCATGGGCATCGTGAACGGCACCACCAACTACATGCTCACGCGCATGGACGAAGACAACATGGCCTATGAAGAGGTGCTGGCGGAAGCCCAGGCCAAGGGCTATGCCGAAGCCGATCCCACGGCCGACGTCGATGGTCTGGATGCTGCGGCGAAGATCGCCATCCTGGCCTCCATCGCCTTCAACTCGCGCGTCACTATGGATCAGGTATACGCCGAGGGCATCCGCCGCATTTCCCCGGTTGACCTTACCATGGCTCACGAGATGGGCTACGCCGTGAAGCTGCTTGCCCATGCGTACCGCACCGATGCGGGCATCGACGTGCGCGTGCACCCCACCATGATCCCCGAAACGCATCAGCTGGCCATGGTGAACGGCGTGTTCAACGCCATCTACACCGTTGGCGACGCTGCGGGCGAGAGCATGTTCTTCGGCGAAGGTGCGGGCGCCGGCCCGGCTGCAAGCGCCGTTATGGGCGATGTTCTCGAGGTTGCCCGCCATATCCAGATGGGCATCAAGCCCATCGTTGGCTGCACCTGCACCGATAAGCTGCCCATCCTTTCCATCGAAGACCTGCATACCAAGTACTATATCCGCTTCATCGTTGCCGATCGCAGCGGCGTGCTTGCCTCTGCTGCCGACATCTTCGCCAAGTACGATGTGTCGGTGAAAACGGTTACCCAGCGTGGCAACGCCGCCCGCGACGACGTGGATCTGGTGTTCGTCACCCATACCGCCGAAGAGCGCAACGTGCGCAAGGCCATCGACGACATCCTTGAGCTCGACGGTGTGGTGACGGGCGGCTTCCCCAGCGTGATCCGCGTGCAAGATTAAATTGGTTTCGCCGTTCTACGAACGGCGAACTGCGATTTTGGCACAAAAGAAGCCGGGAAGCCCTGGAAAGTAACCCGGCTCTAAGTAGTTAGAAGCGCTGCCCAGGCGTAGCTGGGGCGTCCCTTGAGACGATTGTTTCAAAACGTTGGCGCTGATTGTGTTCAACGCCAACGTTTCTCCTATGCCCTGCGGCCGATGGTGGAAAGGTCGTAGGGCGTGCTTTGGTACACGTAGTAGTTCAGCCAGTTGGTGTACAGCAGCTGCGCGGTGGCACGCCAGTTCGAGACGGGCTGCTGCGTTGGGTCGTCGTTGGGGAAGTAGTGCTTCGGCATGTCGGGGTTAAGACCCTTTTCCGTATCGCGATGGAACTCGCCGGCAAGCGTGTCGGTGTCGTACTCGGGGTGGCCGAACACGAAGAAATGGCGGCTGTCGGTGCTCTTGGCAATGAACACGCCCGCTTCTTCCGAGGTGGAGATCAGCTCCAGCTCGGGAACCTTCTCGATGTCCTCGGCGTGTACTTCGGTCCAGCGCGAATGGGGTGCGTTGATCTTGGTGTCGAACCCGCGCACCAACGGGGAAGTGGGCTTCAGGATGTCGTGCTCGAAGATGCCGGTCATCTTGTGCTTCAGCAGGTACTTCGGCACACCGAAATGGTAGTAGGCGCCTGCCTGCGCGCCCCAGCACAGGTACAGGGTGGAATACACGTTGGTCTTCGCCCATTCGAATATGTCGCACAGTTCGGGCCAGTAGTCAACGTCTTCGAACGGGAGCTTTTCCACTGGCGCACCGGTAACGATCATGCCGTCGTAATAACGGTGGCGCACTTCTTCCAGGTCCACGTAGAACGAGCGCATATGCTCGGCGGGGACGTGCGACGCTTGGTGCGTGGTGGTTTGCAGCAGGTCAACCTCTACCTGAAGCGGCGTGTTGGAAAGCTTGCGCAGGATCTGCGTCTCGGTCTCTATCTTCAGCGGCATCAGGTTCAGTATCAGCACGCGAAGCGGGCGGATATCCTGGTGGATGGCGCGATGCTCGGTCATCACGAAGATGTTCTCGCTTTCCAGGATATCGGTGGCGGGCAGCGCGTCGGGGATTCTGATAGGCATGGTTGCTCCTTTGTAGCGGCAGCAGGTTTTTCGGCCGCAGAATTGCTCGTTGGGAACGATTTTAGGGAACCTGGCCAGACCGTTCCACGTTCCAGGCTCAATTAATAGCCAGCTATAGGCAATTGCTTTGACCAGGTGACCTGTGGTTTCGTCTCTGGTGCGGGCCATCTGCGGGTGCTGTGGCGGGCGGTTGGCTGCCTGCATGCCCGCTGCATTGCAATCACGGGTGGGGCTCAGTGCGGGGTGCGCGGCGAGGACCATGCTTGCTGTGCCTTTGCACATGCTCCCCGTTAGCGTAAAACGGCGCTCCGGATGCTACCAACCGTTCAGAGCTTCCTTTACCCAAAACAAGCGGCGAAGCTGCGCCTATAATGCAATGAGTGAATAGACGACAGCGGCTTGCCTTCGCCCCTTTGCAGTTGGGCAAAAAGGGCTGCCGTAGATGAAAGGTGCAGCAGGGTCCTATGCGCGATGTGCACAGCCATATCCTTCCCGGGTTGGACAACGGGCCGCGCACCATGTCCGGCTCCCTGATGATGGTCTCCGCCGCCATGCAGGCGGGCGTTACCTCTATCGTATGCACACCGCACTGCGCCGACCAGCATTTTCGCTTCGAGCAGGCGTGGCAGGCGTTCCTTCAGCTGAAGCACAGGGTGGCGGCCATCCCCGGCGCCCCTCGGTTGACCATGGGCTTCGAGGTTGGCTACCACAAGCTGAAGAGCCTGGGGATGGATGCTGCTCCGCAGCTTGGCAACGGCTTCGGCGAATTCCTGTTGGAACTGCCCGCCGGCGCCCTTCCCCTTGATTGGTCGTATATGGTGCGTCAGCTGCAGCAGGCCGGTTTCAAGGTGATCATCGCGCATCCCGAGCGTTGCAAGGAAGTGCAGTCCGACATAGGCATTGCCCGTCGTTTCGTGGATGCCGGGTGCGAGCTTCAGATCGCCGCCGTGAACATCGAAGCCGGTTTCTTCAGCGCCGAGCGTCGCACGGCGAAGAAGCTGGTGCAGGCTGGCTTGGTGGCGCACGTTGCCAGCGAGGCGCACGTTCCCGAAGATTACGAGGTGTTCGCCGAGGCTTGGGAACTCTACGGCATGGCCAACTCGGAACAGCCTCAGCTGCTGCGCAGGGAGGTGCAGCCGGTTTCGGCCCCCAGCCAGCAAGGCGTTGGGGCGGCTGTGCCCCAGTGCTGCACGCAACCTGACGGCAGGCAGCTTTATGCGGCGGCGGCAGCCCGGTACCGGCAGGCCTTGGCACAGGAGGCCCCGGCCGATCCCGATTGCAGGCTCCTGCCCAAGCGCGGAAAGCACGCACGCTAGAAAAGAAAGCGCCGGCACGAGAGGGGTATCGTACCGGCGCGTGCGACAAAAGCCCTGGGCTTTGATCGCTTTCACAATGACCATTGTGCCACTACCTGCGTGCGGTGTGAACCTGTTATTTCACGATAACCTATAGACTAAACCTATAAAACTGTTATTGTTGGGAACGATGCTCTCAGCCAGGCATGCCCTGGCGTGAGATAATAAAACCAGCCTTCGCCCGCATTGGCGAAGGCCCATATCGCACAAAGGCGATCTAGAGAGGGGTTCCCATGAAGTACCAACGCATCCTCGTGCCCTACGATGGCTCCAGCCATTCCCAGAGCGCGCTTTCCCTTGCCTGCTCCATTGCCCGCGAATCGGAGGGCACCACGGTGTACGTGGTGAATGTCGTTCCCATGACGGTAACGCCCGCCATCGCGCTGAACGACCCTTCCACGGGCGCGGCTTCCACCTTCGCCGACAAGGGCGATTTCACCCAGCAGTTCGACAACGTGCTTCTGGGCATCAACCATGAGATGGAAGAAGAGCTGGCCAGTGTGGTGGAAGGCCTTCCCGAAAACCGCGTGGTGATGGAAGCGGTGGCCGACCCTTCTCCGGTGAACGGCCTGGTATCGTACGCGAAGGAGCGCAACTGCGACCTGGTGGTCATGGGCCGTCGTGGCCTGGGCGCCATCCGCGGCATGCTGGGCAGCGTCAGCTACGGCCTGTTGCGCGCGG
>CAVDDI010000073.1:0-8159 GCA_963607675.1 bacterium
TGGCGTTCATCAGCACAGAAGAGGGATACAGCGCACGGCCGCCGGGAACGTAGATGCCAACGGAATCGAGCGGCTCGATCTTGGCGCCCACCAGCGCGCCGTCTTCACGCAGCGTGAACCAGCCCTGCTGCTTCTGGCGCTCGTGGAAGTCGCGGATCTGCTTGGCGGCATGTTGGATGGCGACGGCAACCTTCGGGTCAACCTTCGCCAGGGCCTCGTCGATGGCCTCCTGCGAAACGCGGAACTGATCCATTTCCACACCGTCGAACTTGGCAGTGTACTCACGCAGCGCCTGGTCGCCGCGCTTGCGCACGTCTTCCACGATGTTGGTGGCGGCAACCAGGGCATCGGCGTTGAATGCGCCGATGCGGTTGAGCATCTTGTCCTCGAATACCTGGCCGGGTGCGAGTTCGATCCTTCTCATCTGCTATTTCTCCTTAGCCTGCGAGTAAAGCACGTCGGCCAGTTCGCCCACGCGCGGGTTGGTACGGTACGAGCACGGGTTCGCGAAGAAGCGTGCGGTGGATGCCAGGACGTCGTCTACCACCACCAGGTTGTTCTCGCGCAGGGTGGTGCCCGTTGCGGTGATGTCCACGATGCGCTCCGCCATGCCGGTGATGGGCGCCAGCTCGATGTTGCCATGCAGCTTCACGATTTCCACCGGGGTGCCGATCTTCGCGTAGTACGAACGCGTGATGTTGGGATACTTGGTTGCCACGCGGATGGAACCCAGCTTGCGGTAGCGGCTTTCCACCGCTTCGGTGGTGCCAGCCGATTCGGCCACGATGAAGCGGCAGCCGCCGAACTTCAAGTCGGCCAATTCCACCACTTCGGGCGATGCCTCGATAAGCGAGTCCTCGCCGCAGATGCCGCAGTCGGCGGCGCCCAGCGCCACGAACACGGGGGCATCGGTGGGGCGCACGAACATGTACTCCACATCGCCGTTGCGCAGCATCAACGTACGCCCGGCATCGGCCAGGCCCGTCACATCAAGGCCAGCGGCTTCCAGCGTGGCGATGGCGTCGTCTTTCAGCGAGCCCTTCGGCACGGCGATGCGCAGCGGGCGCTTCTGCTTGGAAGCCTCCAGCGCCGCCATTACCTGCTCCAGGTAGAACGCGAAGCCCGCAGCCGGAACCTCGGCCGCGCCGTACTGGGCCAACAGGTTGTCGTAGCGGCCGCCGCTTCCCAAGGGCGAGCCCAGGCCCGGCGCGTACACCTCGAACACCAGGCCGGTGTAGTAGTCAAACGAGCTCATGACCGAGAAGTCGATGAGCAGCTTGCCGTCGAGCCCGGCGGCAACCAGCGCGTCGTACACTTCTTCAAGCTCGCCCACGCCCTTGGCACAGCCCAGCGGCTCCAGCAGCGCGCGCACCTGAGCCAAGGCTTCCTTGCCACCGCGCAAACGCGAAAGCGCGAAGATGGCCTGGGCAATGGCGGGGATCACGTTGCCGGGGTTGGCAAGCGCAGGGTCGGCCAGCTTGAAATCCTTCTTGCCCTGTTGGGCGGCGCCGCAAGCCGCGGCCTCGGCCGCGGCAACCAGTTCGCCCAAGTACACGAAGTTGGAGGTGTGGTATGCCTGCAAGACGGCGGCCTGCCATTGGTCGGAGGCGTTTGACGCAGCCAGAAGGTCGCGCAGCACGCCGGCAGAGCCCAGGGCAACCGTGAACTCTTCCAGCCCGCACTCGGTTAGGGCGGCGGCGAACAGGCTTACCAGTTCCGCATCTGCTTCCTTGCCGGAAGCGCCGATGCACTCGATACCGCACTGGGTAAGCTCGCGGGCTGCGGCTTCAGCAGTTTTCTCACGGAAGACGCGCTGGGTGTAGCGCAGGCGCAGCGGCTCTTCGGCGGCGATGCCGCGAGTGGCGCACATGCGGGCTATCTGCATGGTTACGTCGGGGCGCATGGCCAGAAGGTCGCCATGGGAATCGAAGAACTTGAAGGGGGCTTCCGGCACGTGGCCGCCTGCTTCCATCACATCGAGCACTTCAAGGGTGGGTGTTTCCACCGGACGATAACCCTTCGCCGCGAAGCACGCGCGAACACGCGCCGTAAGGTCTTCGCGAACAAGGGCCTCGTCGCTCATCACATCGCGGAAGCCAACCGGGGTGACGTAGTTCATGATCCTTCTTTCCTAAGCTGCGGGGGGCGCCAACGCGCACCGCCTGTTTTGAACCTTCTTATTATGCCCCGTAGCGGCAAGCGCCCCAACGGGAACAAGCACGTTTACAGCGTTTTCATGCATCGGGGGCAAGCCCGTAAGGGCATGCCCAAGGCGGACAGGCGCTTCGGGCGGCGGGCCAACCCCAGCGCATACCGGCAACCCAAGGGCCCCTTTCGCTGCAACTACTTTAGCACAGTAGAGTACTAAAGTGATCAGATCCGACTACTCCACATTCCCCACATAGGGCCAGGACCGTAGAGCAAGCCGTGAAACCAGCCCCCCCCGATTGTTGAAACCCTGTTTCATCGGCACCGAATAAGGTGAACACGTTCACGAATCAGCGCAGAACGCGTATAATAAGCAGCAGTTATAAAGAGCCTGAGGGGGCGATTAACATGGGGTTCAAGAACATCCTCGTGCCGTACGACAATTCGGTTCACGCGCAGAACGCGCTGAAGGAAGCCATCGGCATGGCCAACGGCGACTGCGAAGCCACCATCCATGTGGTTGAGGTTGCTGCTCCGCCACAAGACCTGGTGTACAGCAGCATCAACCAGACCGGCTTCGGCATGGGCGTTTCCACCGTTTCCAAGGCCGATTTCGCCAGCGTGGTGGAACAGCGCAACGAAGAAGACGATGAGAAGCTGCAGAAGAGCATCGCCGAGCTGGTGAAAGACTTCCCCGGCAACCTTACGGCGGAAGTCATCTTCGGCATCTACACCATCGAGACCATCATCGACGCGGCCAAGCACTACGAGTGCGACCTTATCGTCATGGGCTCGCGCGGCCTGGGCGCCATCCGCGGGGCCATCGGCAGCGTAAGCTACGGCGTGCTGCGCTCGGCAGACATCCCGGTACTCGTGGTGAAGTAGCCAAATAGCCTCATACGCATACCGCGCAAAAAGCTCCATGCAGGAACGCATCCCGCATGGAGCTTTCGTTTTACCGGAAACGCAACGCGCTAGACAGAAAAGCCTACCCTATCCCCAACCAGGTTTGGATGGTGGGCAGCCAGCCGGTAACGAACACGATGGCGATGAGCAGCGGCACGCCGTACTTCACCCACAGGCGCGCCCACTGCGGAAAGCGCACGCCCGTGCCCTTATCCACCTCGGCGATGAAGTTGTCCCAGCCCCAACCGCGCTTGGTGGTGCAGAACATCACGAAGATGAAGCAGCCGATGGGCAGGATGTTGTTGGAAAGGATGAAGTCCTCGAGCGACTGCACGTCGCCGATGCCCGGCACCAGGAAATCGGACCAGATGTTGTAGCCGAACACGCAGGGCAGCGAAAGCAGTGCCAAGATGGGCGCGTTGATGGCAACGGCGCGCTTGCGGTTGATGTTCCACTGGTCCATGGAGAAGCGCAGGATGGCCTCGAACACCGCGATGACCGAGGAAAGCGCGGCTGCAGCCACGAACAGGAAGAACAGCGCGCCCCACAGCTGGCCAAGCGGCATCTGCTCGAACACCGCCGGCAACGTAAGGAACACCAGGCTAGGGCCCGCATCGGGGCTGATGCCGTAGGCGAAGCACGCCGGGAAGATGATGAGGCCCGCCATGATGGCAACAAGCGCATCGAGCAGGGCGATGTTCACCGCTTCACCGGTGAGCTTGCGGTCGCGCGTCACATAGCTGCCGAAGATCATCATGGACCCCACTCCGATGGAAAGCATGAACATGGCCTGGCTCATGGCTGCGTACACGATTTGGGGGAAGCTGGCGTTCGGATTGTTGAACAGGTTGCCGAAGTCGGGCAGAAGGTAGAACGCCAGGCCCGCTTGGCCGCCTTCCAGCGTAAGCGAGTGCACGCACAGAAGGATCATCACCACGAACAGCGACGCCATCATCACCTTGGTTACGCGCTCGACGCCTTTCTGCAAGCCCAGCGCGCAGATGCCGAAGCCCACAACCGCCACCAAAAGCATCCAACCGGTAAGCTCGAACGGGTTGCCGATCATGTTCCCGAACACCAGGGAGACATCTTCGGTGCCGTCGAAGGTCCCCATCACGGCCTTCACGAAGTAGGCGATGGTCCAACCGCACACCACGGTGTAGAACATCATCAGCAGGTAGCAGCCCACCAGGCCCAACCACTTGAAGCGGTGCCACTTCGACCCACGAGGCTCCAGGGCATCGAAGCTGCGCGCCATGGAGCGGTAGCTGGCACGGCCCATGGCAAACTCCATCACCAGGATGGGCACACCCAGCACGATAAGGAAGAAGAGGATGAGCAGCACGAACGCCGCGCCGCCGTATTCGCCGGTGATGTAGGGGAAGCGCCAGATGTTGCCCAGGCCGATGGCGCAGCCCGCGCTGATGAGGATGAACCCTAAACGGCTTGAGAACTTTTCGCGCCCTTCGTCGACGATTTCCTTTTCTGCCACGTTACCGTGCTCCTTCGATCGAAATGCAATGTTGGGACATACGCGCCCGCTGCAGCTACATGCCCAGCCAATACGTGATCTTCGGCACCCAGCCGGCCACGAACACCACGATGATCAGCAGCGGCACGCCGTAGCGCGTCCAGGCATACAGGGCCTTGGGGTAGCCCATGCCCTTGCCCTCGTTGGCTTCAGCCAGGAAGTTCTTCCAGCCCCAGCCGGCCTTGCGCGTGCAGAACAGCACGAACACCAAGCCGCCCAGCACCAGGAAGTTGTTCGACACCATGAAGTCCTCAAGCGACTGGATATCGCCGATACCGGGGATGGTAACGCCCGAGAGCACCGAGAAGCCCAGAACGCACGGCATGGAAATGGCAATGAGCAGCGGCACGTTGATGGCCACCGCGCGCTTGCGGGTGATATTCCACTGGTCCATGGAGAAGCGCAGGATGTTCTCGAACACGGCGATTACCGTGGAAAGGGCGGCGAACGCCATGCACAGGAAGAAGACAATGCCCCACATCTGCCCCAGCGGCATCTGCTGGAATACCGCAGGCAAGGTAAGGAATACCAGGTTGGGCCCGGAAGTTGGGCTTACGCCGTAGGCGAAGCACGCCGGGAAGATGATAAGGCCTGCCATGATGGCAACGATGGTGTCCATGCTGGCAATCTGCACCGCTTCGCCCATGAGCTTGCGGTCGCGCGCCATATAGCTACCGAAGATGGACATGGAGCCGCACCCGATGGAAAGCATGAAGAACGCCTGGCTCATGGCCGCGTACACGATCTCGGCGAAGCTGGCATCGGGGTTGTTGAACAGGTTGTCGAAGTTCGGCAGCAGGTAGAATGCAAGGCCTTCCTGCCCGCCTTCAAGCAGGCACGAATGCACGCACAGGATGGCCATCAGCACGAACAGCGCCGCCATCATCACCTTGGTGATGCGCTCGACGCCCTTCTGCACGCCCATGGCGCAGATGCCAAAACCGAGCAGGGTAACAAGCAGCATCCAGCCCGTCATTTCCAACGGGTCGCCGATCATCGAGCTGAACACCGCCGAAAGGTCCACGTTTTCGCCATTGAAGGTTCCTGCCGCCATCTTGAACAGGTAGGCAACCATCCAGCCGCACACGCTGGTGTAGAACGCCATGAGCACATAGTTGCCCGCGATGGAGAACCATTTGAACCAATGCCACTTGGTGCCGCGCGGCTCAAGCGCATCGAAGCTGCGCGCTGTTGAACGGTAGCTGGCGCGGCCCACTGCGAATTCCATCACCAGCACCGGCAAACCCAGAAGCACCAGGAACAGGATGATGAGCAGCACGAACGCCGCGCCGCCGTACTGGCCGGTGATGTAGGGGAAGCGCCAGATGTTGCCCAGGCCGATGGCGCAGCCCGCGCTGATGAGCAGGAAGCCCAACCGGGTGGAAAAGCCCTCGCGGCCCTTGCCGTCTACTGAGCCGGCTACTTCGGTATTGTCTTGGCTGGCCATGCGCCCGCCTTTCTATGCGTAGATACAACCGCTCAATTTTAGCCGTTGTTCACGTTGCCTGGGCGCACAGCTCGAAGTGTGGGGAAAGTTCCCGGCGAACCGCCGCCGTCTGCCCTGTTCGCACGGGGGTTGGGCTTTTGCCCAACTCGACCTATCCGCGCCGCGGGCAGGGGCATCGCCCCAACCCACGCCGCTGCCCAACCCTCGTAGATGTAGAGCCGGGCGGGGCCTGCGCGGGCGGGTTGCTAGGAGTTGATCTCGCGCAGGAACTCGGCGCCGTAACGCTCAAGTTTTGCCTGTCCAACGCCGGGAACCTGCAGGAACTGCTCTTCGTTGGCGGGGCGCGCCAAGCACATGGCGCGCAACGCGGCATCCGAGAACACCACGTACGGCGGAACCGTTGCCTCGGAAGCTATGCGCTTTCGCAAGTTGCGCAGGCGCTCAAACAGCTCGGCATCCATGGGATCCAAGCCCTGGGCTGCTTTCGGCTTCTTCTTCGCGCTTCCCGCCGAACCGAACGCCTGCGACGCGCCATCTGCGCCCTTAAGGCGCATCACCTTCGAAGCAGGGCGCTTCATGCCAAGGCTGAAATCGGGCTTCGCAGCATCGCGAGCACGCGGGCCCAACCCCACCAAGGGGAAACGCCCTTCGTCTATTTCCAGGTACCCTTCGCTCGCCAAGATCTCGATGATCTCCTTCAAGCGGGCAGCGCTCTCGTTCGGCAGCACCCCGTAGCTCTTCGAACGCTCCAACCCGAATTCAAGGAGCTTCTGGTTGCGCGAGCCATGCAGCACATCGGCCACCATTGCCTTGCCGTAGCGGCCGCGAAGCTCCTGCACGCAACGCATCACCGCGCGAGCCTGCTGCGTAACATCCACGGCTTCGAAACCGCCTTCGCAGTTCGAGCAGCTTTGGCAATCCTTCGCGTCACCGTCGCCGAAATATTCCAGGATATGGCGGCGAAGGCAGCGCGTGGTAAGGCAATACCCCGTCATGGCGGCAAGCAACCTGCGCTGCGATGCGCGCACCAGTTGGCGCTCCTCGGGCGAAAGGGCCTCGTTTTCCACTTCCTGCTCGATGAAGTAGCGGCAGGTGCCTATATCGGAATCATTCCAAAGAAGCAGGCATTCGGAAGGCTCGCCATCGCGGCCCGCACGGCCCGCTTCCTGGTAGTAGGCCTCCAGCGAGCCGGGCATGTTGTGGTGCACCACATAGCGCACGTTCGATTTGTCGATGCCCATGCCGAAGGCGTTGGTGGCAACCATCACCGGTGCATCATCGGCAACGAACGCTTCCTGGGAAGCAGTGCGCTCTTCCACCGAAAGCCCCGCATGGTAGCGCACCGCGTTCACACCGGCTCCCACCAGGGCTTCCTGCACCTTTTCAACGTCCTTGCGGGTGGAGCAGTACACGATGCCGGAATCGTGCGCATGCCCAAGCGCATAGGAAACCACCCGCGCCAACTTGCGCTTGCCGGCAAGCTGCTCCACCGAGAAATGCAGGTTGGGGCGGTCGAATCCGGTGACCACCGTAAGCGGGCTGCGCAAGCCCAAAAGGGCGGTGACGTCTTCGCGCACGCGCTGGGTTGCCGTTGCGGTAAGCGCCGCAACAACCGGGCGCTTAGGCAGGGCGGAAATGAAACCGCCGATGCCCAGGTAGGCAGGGCGGAAATCCTGCCCCCACTGCGAAACGCAGTGTGCTTCATCCACCGCCACCAAGGGGATCTCTGCCTGGGCAGCGAACTCAACGAAACGCGGGTCGGCCAAGCGCTCGGGCGCCACGTACATGATGTTATAGGCGCCCGCCAAGGCGCGCCGCATCACCGTGGCCTGCTGGCCGGGGGTAAGGGTGGAATTCAGGTACGATCCGCGCACACCTGCCTGAAGCAAGGCGCGCACCTGGTCGCCCATCAGAGATACAAGGGGCGAAACCACCAGGGTAAGCCCAGGCAGCACCACACCCGGCACCTGATAGCAAATGGACTTGCCGGCGCCGGTGGGCATAACGCCCAGCACGTCGCAGCCCGAAAGCACGGCCTGCACCAAATCGCCCTGGCCTGGGCGAAAGGCATCGTAGCCGAAATGCCGCTTCAGCGCCGCACGGGCCTGCTCCATCTGTCCATCGAAC
>CAVDDI010000074.1:0-8047 GCA_963607675.1 bacterium
TGAACTGCCTCCCATTTCTTGGACACGAGAAACGGGAGGTTTTCTTCATGCGCGTTGATTTAAAGGCGAGACACGGCGTCGAGGCCAGGAAGGCGGCCGTGGACCTCTTCGAGAGTGGGTACGGGTACAAATCTGCGGCGGCTGCGCTGTCGATCCCCCGGGGCACCGTGAGAAAATGGCTTGACGTATACCGCGCGTTCGGAAGCGAGGTGCTGCTGGCGATGGATAGGGACCAGGCCAAGTACACACACGAGCAGAGGGTCGCGGCCGCCTCGGCTGTCGTCGACGACGGCATGGCGAAGCCCGAGGCCATGAAGGCGTTCGGGATCTTCTCCATAACGTCGCTCGACCGCTGGTGCAGGCTCTACCGCAAGGGCGGTGCCGAGGCGCTCGGGCCCAAGCCCAAGGGCGGGGCGAAGGGGCGCGGTCTCGAACCGAGCGAGCTCGCTCGCCTGCAGGAGCTCGAAGAGCGCTGCAGAAGGCTCGAGACCGAGGTGGCCTACCTAAAAAAATTACGTGCCCTGGCCGAGAGGGACGGTCTCTGACCAGGGCGAAGGCCGAGGCTGTGAGATCCCTCCGCGCAGAGGGGCACGAATTGGGCTACCTGTTGGAATGCGCCGGCCTGCCGCGCTCCAGTTACTACTATGCGCTGTCGCATCCGGCCAAGCCGACGCGCCCGGAGCTGCGCGGCGCCGTGGCGGAGATCTTCTCGCGCACTGCGAACGGGTGCGGCCACCGCCAGATCGCCATGTGCCTCCGAAGCGAGCGCGGCGTGACCATCGCCGACAAGACCGTGCTGAAGATGATGCGCGAGATGGGCATACGCTGCGGGATACGCCGTGAGAGCGACTACCATCGCTACAACTCCTACAAAGGCGTCGTCGGCAAGACCTTCGAGAACATCATCGGGCGCGACTTTGCCGCCGACGGGCCGTGGCAGAAGATGGGCACCGACGTCACGGAGTTCAAGCAGCCCTGGGGAAAGGCATACTTCGCGCCGGTCTACGATTTCTGCAGCAAGGAGATAGTCGCATGGTCGACGTCGACCAGCCCGAACATGACCCAGCAGGTCGAGCTGCTGGACAGGCTGCTGGCAAAGATGCCCAAGGGGGCAAGACCCGTGCTTCACAGCGACATGGGTTGGCAGTACCAGCATGCGGGATGGACAAAGAGGCTCGAGAAGGCCGGCATCGTGCAAAGCATGTCACGAAAGGGCAACTGCATCGACAACGGCGCAACAGAGCAGGTCTTCGGCCATTTGAAGGACGAGTTCTCCAGAGGACGCAAATGGCCTGACTTCGAATCGTTCAAGGAGGACCTGGATGCGTATGTCGTCCATTGGAACACGAGGCGCAGGCAGGTTAAACTGAAGGGGCTGACCCCGGAGGAATTCCGGAACCAGTCCCTTGTGGCGTAATTCTTATTTAAGCCGTCCAAGTTTTGGGGCGCAGTTCAGATGGACGCCTTCACTTCCGTAGGAAAGGATATATACGCGCCCTTCCGGGCGGCATATGCTAGATCAAGCGCACGCGGCGGACGCCTTCGATCTGGCGGAGCTTGGCGATGGCAGACTCGCTGGGAGCGCTGTCCATATCGATCAAGGTGTAGGCATGCTCGCCGCGGGCCTTGTTCATGAAGTTGGCGATGTTCACGTTGTCGTCGCCCAAGATGGTGGAGATCTGGGCAATCATGTTGGGAACATTCTGGTGCAGCAGGGCGATGCGCGTGAGGTCGGCGGGACAAACGCCCATATCGCAGGCGGGGTAGTTCACCGAGTTGGTGATGTTGCCGTTCTCAAAATAATCCACGATCTCGCGCACGGCCATGATGGCGCAGTTGTCTTCCGCTTCTGCAGTGGAAGCGCCCAGGTGCGGAAGGACAACGGTGTTCTTCATCTTCATGGTTTCAGGCGTGGCGAAGTCGGTGATGTAGCGCTTCACACGGCCGGAGTCCAACACCACGGAAAGGGCAGCGGGGTCTACCAGCGTGTCGCGCGAGAAGTTCAGCAGCACCACGCCTTCCTTCATAAGCGAGCAAGCGTGGGCATCTACCATGCCGATGGTGCCCTTCACGGCAGGAACGTGGATGGTGATGTAGTCGCAGGTGCGGAAGATGTCCTTCAAGTCGGTGATGTAGTGCACCGGGCTGGAGATCTTCCAGGCGGCGCTCACGGAAACGAACGGGTCGTAACCGTATACGTCCATCCCCAGCTCAACGGCAACGTTGGCAACCTCTGCGCCGACGGCGCCCAGGCCGATGACGCCGAGCTTCTTGCCCTTGATCTCCTGGCCGGCGAACTGCTTCTTGGCCTTTTCCGCCGCCTTGGCGATGTTCTCGTCGTCGGCATTGGCACGGCACCAGTCGATGCCGCCCAAGATGTCGCGGCTGCCAAGCAGCAATGCGCACAGGACGATTTCCTTCACCGCGTTGGCATTGGCACCCGGGGTGTTGAACACCACGATGCCCTCTTCAGCGCAGCGGTCCAGCGGGATGTTGTTCACGCCGGCGCCTGCACGGGCAATGGCACGCAAGCCCTCGGGGAACTGCATCTCATGCATGGCGGCGCTGCGAACCAGGATGCCCTCGCATTCCTCGATTGAGTCGGTGAGCGCATAGTTTTCAGGATCGAGCAGATCGGTGCCCTGGGAAGAGATGTTGTTCAGACAATGGATAAGCCTCATGATGAAAACTCCTATCAGCTATGAGGACTTTTGCGTGCTGTCTATCATAATAAAAAAAGCACCCCGTAGGGTGCTTGATCTGTGAATGGTGCGGGTGAAAGGACTTGAACCTTCATGAGCCGGAGCTCATACGGACCTGAACCGTACGCGTCTGCCAATTCCGCCACACCCGCATGTGCAGCAAAAAGTGCGAGGATTAATGTACCCTACCCCTGCCTGTTATGCAAGGGGAAAATTGCTTTTATTCGCAATCCTCAAACGGATACGCAGAAGAGCGCTACCGTCACAACGGCCAGCACCGCCCAATCCGCTCCTTGCATGCGGTATTCGCGGATGCACGTGCGCGCTTCACCGCAGCCGTAGCAGCGACTGGCTATGGCAAGCGCCAGTGAATCGGCCCGGCGCAGGGCACCTGAGAACAGCGGCGTGAACACGGAAACGTAGGCTTGAAGGCGGCTGGCAACCCCTCCCCCGAAATCGGCGGCGCGCGATTCCTGGGCTCGGCGGATGCGCGCGTGCTCTTCCGCAAGCGTGGGGATGAAGCGGAACGTGAGCCCCAGGGCCAGCGCCGCATCGTCCACCCAAGCGCCAAGCCTGCGAAACGGTGCCAGAAGGCCCGCGAAGCCATCGGTAAGCTGGGTGGGAGCCGTGGTTCGCATGAGCGCCGCAGTACCCAACAGCATGCAGCAGAAACGCAGCACCGATTCGCCCGCGAACAGAAGACCGCCGCTGGTGATGGTGAGCACACTAATTTGGAAAACAACACTTCCCCCTGCAGTGAAAAGCGCATCCCACACCGCCACGAACAGGACAAGCCACTTGAAGGGGCGAAGCATGCCAGCGGCCTCGATCGGCCCCATGCCCGATGCGGCAAGCGATGCCGCGGTTAGGGCAACCACCACTGCGAGCATCGGCCCTTGTGCCGCGAATGCAACAACGAAGAAGAGCAGTGTGAACACGAGCTTCGTGCGCGGGTCCAGCCGATGTGCCAGCGATCCCCCCTTGCAGTACACGCCGAACGAGCCGCCTGAAGACGCACCGCTTGAGCCATGCGCCGTTGGCCCTTTCGCCTTGAGCAAACCGCTGCTGGCTTTCCGCGAACAGCCCGGCGCCCCTTCGCCGCCACCGACCCGATGAGCCACAGCGCGCTCCCGTTCCTTGGCGGCAAGCCGTGAGAGCAACGAGCTCCCGGCTGGGCCTCGCTGGCCCACGCCCCGCTGCACGCTGGCCAACACACCCTGGGCCACTGCACCGGTGAGTGCGCCGGTGATGCACGCGGCAACCGCCAGGGGCGGCAAGCTGAAGAACACCGCCGGGGAGGAAAGCATCAAACACGCAACGGCTATCTGACCCACGTTATGGCAGATGGCCGATGCCATGCTCACCACTACCACGCTTATACCGGGGACAAGCCGCAGCAACAGCATCACCGTCAACGCCAGTGCCATGCCGCCCAGGCTGTAGGCCAGCATCATGGGCGACCCGAACAAGAAGCCCGAGGCAAGCACCTTCACCGCGGCAACGGCGCAGGCGGTGGGGGCATCAAGCGCGAACAACGCAACCACCACCGCGATGTTCGCCAAGCCCAGCTTCACCCCGGGCAGGGCAACCGGCAGGGGGATCATGGTCTCTATGTAGCTTAGGATGAGCGCAACAGCAGCAAGCAGCGAGGCGCGCGCCAAGCGCTGCGCCCTAAGCTGCTCGGATCGCCCTTCTTTCAGGGTACGGCCCATCGGTTGCGCTGGAGGCTACGACGCGCAGCGCTACTTGCCCACCACGTCGTAGGTGGGCGTGGCTTCGCGATCGGAAATGTCGATGGTGAGCTTATGCGGCAGGCACACGATCTGCTGCCCGGCCTTCGAGATAGCCCCCTGGTTTACGCAATCGTGGTTGGGGCAGTCGGCCTCGCTCACGCGAACGGCGCCGTTTTCCACTACCACCAGGTTCGTTCCCAGCTCGGTGGAAACCACCGTGGTGCTGTCCTTGGAAAGATCCAGCACGTACTCGTTGCTGTCGGAATCCTTCACCACCGCGCTTTTCGCGGGAACGGACTGGCCAAAGGCGTTGGTGACCAGCACCCCGCCTATAACCAGGGCGATGATTACGGCAGCGAATGCCACGTTGAGCTTCTTTCGGGGGGCAACATCGCCTGCGGGGATCTTGGTCATAGTGGAGCCTTTCTGTTAGCTGGCCAGCACGAATGCCGAGCCGTTCGATTTGGAGACTGCGTCGTTCTGGTCCACCAGCACGCACTCGAACCTGTCGTCGCCTTCGACGAAGCCCATGGCGCCATCGTGCCCCATCAGGAACAGGATGGTGGAATACGCGTCGGCCGTGGTGGAGCTTTCGCACGTGATGGAAGAGCTTTCCAGGTCGGTCTTCGCCGGGAAGCCCGTCTTCGGGTCAAGGATGTGGTAGTAGAACACCCCGTCCTGCTCGAAGCCGCGCTCGTACAGCCCGCTGGTTACCACTGAAATGTCCTGCGCCTTGATGGAGGCAATCGTGGTATCAAGGGCCCCGTTCGGGTCTTGCACACCCACGTTCCACTCATCGCCGTCGAAGCTTTTGCCTATGACGTACACGTTGCCGCCCAAGCTGATGGAGGCGCTGTCGCAGCCGCCTTCGCGGAACATGGCCACTATGTCGTCGGCGATGTAGCCCTTGGCGATGCCGCCCAGGTCTATCTTGGCCTCAGGGTCGGAAAGGGTGACCGTGTTCCCCTCCACCTTCACGCCGCGGTAATCGACATGCTTCACCGCCTGGGCGATGGCCTCGTCTTCCGGCTTCACGCCTTCCACGAAGTCCCAAAGGGAGGAAACCGCGCCGATGGTGATGTCGAACAGGCCATTCGATTCCTTGCTGAATTCCAGGGCCTTCGAAATGCAATCAGCGGTTTCGGCCGAAACCTGCGTGGGAGCGCCCTTGGCGGCGTTGATGTTCCAGACATCGCTGCCTTCCACCGTGCGGGAGAACTTGCCCTCGAAATAGGAAAGCCTGCTGCTTACCTGGCCTATCAGGTCCTTGGAGCAGGCTGCGCTGATGGAGATCACGGTATCGAACAGGAACAGCGTAACGGACTGGATCTGGTCGTCTGTGTACACCGGCCCCAGCTCGGAATCGCTGCTTGAGCTAGAGCAGCCCGAAAGGAACGCCGGCAGCACGCAGAGCGCCGCAGCTCCCAACGCCAACGAGCAGAACCCCCTGCGGGAAACCGAAACGCCCGCATCGGCGGCACGCACGAACCCGCTTCCCATCGCCGCATCGAAGCGTGCGATGCCCGTTGGCCCTTGCCCCTTTTCCAAACCTCGTCCTTTCCCGCGAACACCCGGCTTTGCTTGGGCGGCGATCAGCTCTTCGCCCCATGCCCAAGCAAAGCCTTCGGCAATCCGAATTGGATTGTAAGCCAAGGTGAACTTTAATTACGCGAAGACCACAACTTATATAGAGGAATCGGCCATTTGGCAGCGGCGAAGCCCCGCGAGCGCCGCGCCGCCCCGGTGTGCCAGCAGGGGTGCCAGTAGGGACTGTCTCTAGTGGCACACGCCTAGCCCCATGGCAGTGAGATCCCGGTGACCTCGGAAAACGCCGGCACGTTGCCCAACGCGCCGGCAACCCACAACACGGCAAGCAACAGCGCCGCCTTCAACAGCACCAGCCAAACCTCATTGCCGCGCAAGATGCGCTTCGGCGGCTTGCCCACGCGAAGCTCGCCCGTTGCCTTCACGCGCAGCAAACCTGCATTGCCGATGGGACATACGTCGGCACACTTGCCACACGAAATGCACTCGCCGGCTGTGAAGGCATCGGCATCGGGAAACACCGACACCGGGCAACCGGCGCAGCAATGGCCGCATCGCTTGGAACAACAGGCCTTCTTGCGGGAAAACGCAGAGAACGGCAACACCGGCATCAGGGCGAACACTGCGCCCAGGGGACAAAGGAACTGGCAGAAGAAGCGCTTCAAGAAGCCCATCCCCAGTACCAGAACGCCCAACACGGCAAAGGCAGCCGCATCGATCCCGTCGACGGAAAGCGCAACGATGCCCGCAAACGCAGTCCACGGGCTGTAGCCGGAAACCTCCGACCAAACGCCGAAGAAGCACATGAGAACAATGGCAGCGAGTACCGCGAACTTCACGTACTGGCCCGCTCGTTGCGCCTTGCCCGAAAGCGGCCTGTCGGGGATACCCAGCAACTTCCGCAGGGGCGTGAACAGCAGGTACACTGCATCGCCCAATGTGCCGAACGCGCAGGCGTAACCGCAGAAGAAGCGTCCGAACACGATGGTGAAGCACAGAACGGCAACCAGCAGCACCACGAACGAAGTAGGCTCGACAGCCTGCCCCATGCCCACCTGGGTAGCCACATACTTCACGCCGTTGAATGTTGCGCTGAAGATGGAGGGCGCCAGGGCGAAGAACGCCAGCTGCACGCACCAGCGCACGATACGGTGGATGCGCATCGAGCGGGCGCGTTGGGCAGCCCTGCCCGATTTCTTGGGCTTTCCGGCCATGGCGCCCGTCCCAACCGTCGATGCCGCCTTGGCCCGTTGGCCAGCATCGGCGGCAACAGATTCGCTTGTGCTTCCGGCAGCCGGAGCCTTCGGCGCTTCAGCTGTCGGACCTTCAACGTCCCTGCCTACACCCGAGCGAGCCTCGACAGCGGATAAGCTGAACTCGTCATTGCTCATGCGCCCTCACCTGCCTGGCCTGCATTGCTCTTCTCCAGCGCTTCCTTGGCGCCATTCAGAATGCCCACCGACGAATAGGTGCAACCGGAAACGGTATCAACGTTCACGGTTTGCTGCGCCTTGATGTCGTCAAGCAGCTTCACCGCCTGCGAAAGGTACGGGGCATCCTCGTTGGGAGCGGAAAGCACCTGCACGTCGTCGATGTAGCCGTCCTTGATGGTTACCTGCATGGTCACCGGGCCGCCGTAGCCCTGGGCAGAACCGGTGAAGGTGCCGTCGGTGGCGAAGGGGCCGCGGTTGGCAGCTCGTTCGGCAGCGGTTATCTGCGCTTGCACTTCCGCATCGGCAGCAGCAGCCTGGCCAGCCCAAACGCTGAACCAAACCACCAGGCCGGCAACGATGGCAACGTTTACCGCCTTCACTATGAGCAAGCGCTTTTCAGCCAGGAAACTAAGCATCGGCGCCTACCTTAGCCGGAGAGCCGCTGCCCGGATCCGTCGCCGAGCCTTCGCCCGAAGCCGAGCCATCGCTTTCACCTTGGCCAGCCACCGAGCCACCGGAAGACCCCTCGTCCGCGCCGAAGCTGGCGGAACCGGCGTCATCGGAAGACGACGGATGCTGTTTCTTATATTCCGCTGCCGCCTGATCCAACGCCGCATCATAGGCCTTGGCAATG
>CAVDDI010000075.1:0-8043 GCA_963607675.1 bacterium
GACCTACTCGTAAGCTTTCATGATGAGGGGTGCGGAGATGTACACCATGATCTGATCGGTGCCTTCTGCGATCTGGTTGCCGCGGCAATCTTGCCAAATGGTGCTTACACGCGAGCTTTCGGTGTAACCCTGGCCACCGAGGATCTGCATGGCATCGCTTGCCACCTGAGTGGCGGTTTTGGGGATGTAGCGCTTCATCAGCGACACCGCCAAGCGCTTGTCAGGCTGGTCGGTCTCGATGGCCCACGCAGCTTGGTACAACATGGAACGCATGGTGCGCAGGCTTACCTCCATGTCGGTGAGCATGCGCTCTACCTGCTGGAACTCACCGATGGAAACACCGAAAGCCTTGCGCACGCGGGCATTGGCAACCGCATCTTCCATAGCCGCCTGCGCCATACCCAGCGATGCCGCGCACGTGAACACGCGGCCCAGTTCCAGCAGCTTGAACAGATGGCGGAAGCCGCCTTCGTGGCCGCGCAAGCGGTACTCGGGCTTTATCTCCACGTTGTCGAACGATACCGACGCGAACGGCACCATCGACTGACCTATCTTGTTGATGGGAACAGCACGGATGCCGGGAAGGTTATGCGGCACCAGCCAGAACGAAAGCGGCGGGTACTTGTCGTCGCTGTCGGCGTCCTTGTCGATGGCGGCGCACAGGATGCTCGGCGAGTACTCGCCGTTGTTCACATAGGTCTTCTTCCCGTTCAATATAAGCTTGCCATCGACCGTTTGGACGGAAGTGGTCATGCTCATGGTGTCGGAGCCGGCATTGGGCTCGGAAACGGCGAGCGAGAACACCAAGCGGCCGGTTTCGCGATACTCTTCCAGCACTTTCGCGAACACCGCCTCGTCGGCGAAGTCGGCCATGATCTGCAGATTGAACAGGTCGTTCTGGAACGGCAGGGCGGCACCGGCACAACGGCACAGCTCTTCAAGAATGAGGGTCTGCGACATGATGCCCATTTCTCCCTGGTTCGCCAGGCTGAAGTATCGGTCTACGAAGCCCTTCGCAACCTCGTCGGGAAGGCCCTGGTCTTTACGCCATTGGAACACATGCTCGGGAGTGAACACCGATTCCCCGAATTCGCGAAACGTCGCGATCATGCTCTTCTGCCCCTCGGACAATGCGAAATCCACCGTGCACCCCTCTTCGTGCGTTCCCTCTTATGCAGCTATCTACTGAAAAGCATACGGCACCGCAACAAGCAGGCATATTCCCAAGTTCCACGAAATGTAACCTTCAGGTCCTTGATTCGAGCGAAAAGGGAATCGTGCCGCAGGAAAACACGCATTACCGGCCGTTAAATCAACGGATTTGACGGCCGGTAACGCTGGCAGAGCCCACCAGAACTAGCAGCCCTTCCAAACAGGCTCGCGCTTCTGGGCAAAGGCCGTGGCACCCTCTATCTTGTCTTCGCTGTTCTGGGTTATCTGCTCGATCTCCTCAAGGATCTCCCAGCCCTTCGAGGGATACACCACGCGCTCGCCCATGGTTTCGTAGGCCGTGCGCTTCGTGCATTCCACAGCAAGCGGTGCACCCTTGCAGATAAGTTTCGCCAGCTCAATGGCCTTGTCCAGAACCTTCCCCGGCTCAACGATGTAGTTCACCAAGAAACAATCCAGCGCTTTCTGCGCATCGAAAGGCTCGCAAGTGAGCATGAGCTCCATGGCTGCCTTCTGCGGAACCATCTGCATGATGCGCATAAGCAGCCCGCCACCTGCCGCCGTCAACCCACGGCGCGGCTCGGGAAGCGAGAACGTGGAGGCAGTGGACGCAACCGCCAGATCGCAGGCCACCACAACCTCCAAGCCGCCGCCTAGAACCCGACCTTCAGCTGCAGCGATAAGCGGCTTCTTTATGTAGCGCTTCGTCATGCCCGCAAATCCGGTTTTCTCATAGCCTTCGGGCGCATGGTAGGTGCCTGCCGCGATTTCCTTCAAGTCGCTGCCCGCACAGAAGCAATCGCCCACATTCGTCATGACGCAACAGCGGAGCGAATCGGTTTGATCGAGGTAATCGAACGCCCAGCACAGCTCTTGCCACATAAGGCTGTTCAAGGCATTCTTCGCTTCCGGCCTGTTCAACGTGATGATGAAAATGCCGTCACGCTCTTCGGTCTTGATGGTTCGGTATTCCATGACCCCTCCTTTTCATGGTTCCAAACAAGCTTGTTTATAGATAAATTACCTTATCTACCTGCGGAAATACTTCGCGCATTCCTCATCATTCCTGACATCATCTATGAAATAAACTCATATCCGATGATTTAGGGTGGCGCCATCGCCTCCCTTGAACGAGATATAGCCCGTTTCCTCTTGATAGGTAAACCGCACCCCGTAGCGCTCACTTGCGTCATCCAAATACTCCGCGAACTTGCGACCTTCCTCGGGTCCAGAGAGCTCTGGAAGCCCACGCATCAAATTGTTTTCACGATGCATGTCCAGGTCAAGCGGAACAATTTGGTATTTCGCCTTGTCACTCTCGACGTCAAGCACCACCAAGAAATCAGTGGAGAAGCGCCGCTCGGAGTAGAAGCCATTCCATGAGCCATCGGGTTTTTGGGCACGATTCGAATGAAGATCGGACGGATGGGCGTCGGGCCCCAAATGATAAGTCTCATACATTTCAGGTGAAATCATCGACTCACCAGCTTCGAATTCCATGAGCAGGCTGCCCAGGTTATAGAAAATAGGACACCCCTTGTATATCTCTACACCGCGTGGAAAATGAGCTCCCTGACCAATGAAGCAAGTCGCTCCAGCTTCGATGGCTTTATGTGCAAACTCCTCGACGAAATGAGGGACATAGGTTGCATACCAATTCTCGTTTTCTCCCTCATGGGTATGAAGCGTTGCGATCACTACGTCCGAGCGACGGGATGCATCACGGATGCTCTCCAGGATAGCCTCCTGGTCGACCTCGTTCACGTAATCACGCACATAGGCATGACTACCCCGCTCTATCTGCAAATTACCATTCATAGGTGATCCGAATTTAAACGAATCCTCTGTTGGGGGATCCCATGTCTCAATACGACTTACCTCTTTTAGGCTTTCATCGGTCCCCAACATTGCATCAATTGCTCGCAATTGCTCGAATTGCTCATCAGGCAAAACATACGATCTCCCCCATCGCAGCGGACATAACCCCGGACGTGCCACGACATCGGCATTTGCATCGCTCGCAAGCGCCCGTTCAGCCCAAGTGGATGAGCAGGCCACAACCGCAACACGCCCCTCCGCCGTGTCTAAAAACCTTGCCTTGCGTGCTTCACCTAAGTTTCTTCCAACGCCACAAGGAATGAGGTTGCGCTCTTCAGCGGCTTCAATGGTGTCGAGACATCCCTGAGGACCGTAATCGGTCGTATGGTTGTTTGCGAATGAGACCAACTTGATATTCAAGTCAACCAATTCGTCGAGTATTCCTTGTCGAACTGAAGTAAGGTACATGCAAAGCCCAGGCGGCGTATCATGTTTCGGCGTGCTGAACTCGGCGTTTGCAAATACAGCATCGGCGTTCTTCAACAGGTCAACAATCCTGCTATCTAGTCGATCCTTCAAATTCCTGCTAGAAAATAGCAGGTCGCCACAGAGAACCACCCTCATGGGCTCCCCCTTCCCTTCAGGCAAAAACGCGACTCGCATCTCTTCAATTTTAGGAAGGGAAAACAATATCTACCCAATCGGCAATTCAAATATTGCCTACGATGATTTAAGAAAAACTATAAGTGTCCAGATAGCCCGACGACAGCAGAGCATCTATGTCCGCTGTCGTCTTCGATACGAAGGCTGTATCCGCGACGCAGCACACAGAGCTGAACACGTAGGCGACAACCGCATTACGAGCCACAACAACTAGCGGCCCTGCCTCTCAAACAAGACAGGGCCGCAATCTTCATACAAGGCTTGGCAGCTATGCCGCGCTAGACTTCCTTCAGGAACTTGTAGACGGCGTCGTTGAATGCGGCAGGGTTGTCGTAGGCAACGAAATGATCGCCCTGCACAAACACCAATTCGGCATTGGGCAGGCTGCGGTAGATAAGCTCGGTATGAGCCGCATCGATAAGGTCGTTGGTGCCCACGATGACGAGCGTGGGGCATTCCACCTTGGAAAGCTCTTTCGGGTCGATGGAGGGGTGCTTGGCCATAAGCTCGAAGTTCTCGTACTGAGCCATGGCCTCGGGGCTTTCGTCCTTCGTCTTCTCGAATTCTTCAGCCTTGCTGACGATCTTCTTGCGAATGGGCTCGACGATGCCTTCAGGGTCGAGGTTCGCGCCATTCAAGATGAGCTTGGTAATGCGCTCCGGATGCGTTATGGCAAAGAGCAACGCCGTGACCGCACCATCGGAAAAGCCCAGGATATCGGCACGGAAGATGCCGTGCTCATCCATGAAGTCTTCCAGATCCTGCGCGAACTGATCGTACGTGAACGGCGCCGTACCACGAGGCGATTCGCCCTGGCCGCGCGTATCAATGGCGATGACGCGATACCCCTTCGTAGAGAAGAAGTCCAGCTGATGGCGGAAATGCCCGCCATCTTCGCCGTTACCGTGCAGAAGGATCAGCGGATAGCCTTCGCCCGCTTCGCGATAGTTGAGCTTGATGTCCATACCCACTCCTTAATCAAAATCCCGCCAAACAACCAGCCGGCGGGAGCTATTTCCCAAAGACATAATAACGTGTTCATGTTGCCAACAACCCCCACGCACCGGCCAAAGGAACACCAAACACGTAAAAGCATGAAAGCAGGGGAACCCATAGCCCCAACCCGCACCAGGGCAACAGCGAAGCGCATTGCCCGTCCCGCAGGTTGACTCCGATCAGAGCAAGGGCGGCAGCGCAGCGTCCCGCCCGTCCCAGGGAGCCACCCACCTCACAACAAAGAGGCAACCGCATCCCACCCTGAGAACGGACGAAACAGCGAAAAGGCCTGTGGTGAGTGCAGATAACGGGAAGGCGGGCGCCAGGCGTACTTTGTACGTCAAGCCCGCCTGCAGCGTTAGCTGTGCCACCACAGGCCTTTGCAGCGTCATCGCGCCTCATGCGAAGAATAAGAAAACCGCCCGAAGGCGGTTTTCTTATTCACCGTTTATTCCCAGGTGCAAGCCGCTTCGCCAGCTTCCTGGCGCTTGGACTTGAAGATGGTGTCGGGGATGGGCTCGCCGTGGTAGATGCCAACGCCGCCCTTGTCCTCGATCGCCTTGATCTCGTCTTCGGAGTAGCCGTACTTCTCCATGATCTCCTTGGTGTGGTAGCCGATGGGCTTTGCCAGGATAACCGGAGGATCGCCGGCGGACTCGAAGCGCAGCGGGGTCATGGGCAGAGCATGCTTGCCCCACTCGTCGTACTCAACCGTACGCAGGGAGTCGTTGATGTAGGCCTCTTCGTCGCGCAGGATGTCGGGGAAGCGGAAGAGCTTCTGAGCCGGAACCTGATGCTCGCGGAACTGCTCCATCCAGTACTCGAACGGCTGCTTTGCGAATGCCTCTTCCAGCCAACCGATAACTTCCTTGTTCTTGCCGGAAGCTTTGAGGTGGGACAGGTCGCGGGTATCCACGTTGTCGATCTGGTCGGTACGACCGAAGAGCTCCATCATCATTGCGTAGTACTTGTCGTACTGAGGCATGCAGATGTAGATCCACTTGTCGTCGGAGGTGCGGTAGGTGTTGTTGAAGGGGTTCGGCACATCGGTGCGGGACTTGGGATAGTCGGCGCCGAACTGCTGAGCGCAGATGCCGATGTCAGATGCGAAGATCGCAGCTGCATACAGGTTGGTTACAACCTTGTCGCCCACGCCGGTGCGGGTGCGGTTGAACAGGGCAGCGCAGATGCCGCCGGCCAGCATGCATGCAGCGTTGTTGTCGCCGAATGCCTGGGGGGCGATGGCAGGAGACTGATCCTTCTCGCGGAAGACGTTGGCAACGCCGCCACGGGCAGCCCAGCAAACTGCGTCATAGCCAGGAGAATCCTTCTCGGGGCCGAACTCGCCGTAACCACGCATCTGAGCCCAGATGAGGTGAGGGAACTCGGCATGGATGGTTTCCCAGTCAAGGCCGAGCTTCTTCAGGGCCTTGTCACGCAGGTTGACGACAAAGACGTCGGCGTCGGCCAGAAGCTTCTTCATGAACTTCATGCCGTCCTCGTCCTTGAGGTTGATGGCAACAAGGTCCTTGTTGGTGTTGTTCAGGTCGAACGTGGGATCCTCGTAGTCGTTCTTCTCGCAACCGAAGCCGGGGCCCTGGGTACGCTGAGCATCGCCGTGCAGGGGCTCGGTCTTGATGACGGTAGCGCCCATTTCAGACAGGCAGCGTACTGCAGCAGGAGCGGCAACCCATTCGCAGAGCTCTACGATCTTGACGCCTGCGAGAGGGCCGAAGCCGTTGAGTTTATCTGTAGTGGACATACAGACTATTCTCCTTCCAATATGACTAACCATGGAATTCGCCCGCGGAACAGGCAGGAAGCACGTCCAAGCAAGGCAAATAGCATTACCTAATAAGTATCGGCATAGGCGCGTTTTCTTTGGACGGTCAACAATTCGGGATTGGGTATTTTTTTGCCAAATGGATGCTTTTTACACAAAAAGTGCTGTTTGTTACCAGGCCTTGCTGGTCATATGAGAGTGTTTTGTCCATAATCGCCCATCAGAAGCGCTAGGGTGTCCCAGAATTCTGCCGCTTGCCGCAGCTGTAGCCCGCCCACCGCAAGAAGAACCACCTCAGACGGCAACCTTCCGCCACTAACGGCATAGCGGCCCAGCCAAAACACGACCCGCTCCCTACCCCACCGACCCCGTTTCAACCCAGAGCCCTCGCAAACGAGCGGAGCCGCACAGGCGGGAAAAGCGTCGAGCGCAGCAAGGGACGTGGGCGGGAAGATACCGAAACGCGAAGGCTAGCCGATGATCACCGGCAGGCCCGTCTCGGCAGATTCGGCGATGCCGTTCACCACCTTCAGCGTTTTCAGGCCGTCTTCGCCCGAGCAGCGCGGAACCGTTTCACGGCCTTTGATGAGGTCGACGAAGTGCGCCAGCTCCAGCACGTACGGGTCTTCGTGCTGAAAGGTGAAGTGCTCGTGCTTCATTGGCTCCCACCAGCCGAAATGACTATCGTCGTAATAGTACAGGTCCATGTTGGGGAATCCGAACGAGCCCTTGGTGCCGAACACATGCATGCTGTTCTCTTCCCATTCGCTCATGGTAAGGAACACGTTCTCGTGAGCCTGAAGGTCGTAGTTCCAGGGGCTTGGCGTACCATCGGAAACGAAGTACGTGCAGGTCACGCCGCCCTCGTATTCCACCACGGCGGAAGCGGAATCTTCCACCTCGTTGCCGCGGATGGTGTTGTGCGCCGATGCATACACCTTCACCGGGTTCAGCCCGGTGACGAAGTTCAGGTCGTCGAAGTCGTGCACTGCGTTGATGAGCAGGGGGCCGGCACCCTTCTTGGTGCGCCACTCCAGGTCATAGTACTCGCGAGCCTTGGCAATGGCGTAAGTGGATTGGATGCCCACGATCTTACCCAGGCGCCCCGAATCTATCACCTTGCGCAACAGCTGGAAGCGCGCCGATGAACGGCGATGATGGCCGATGAGCAGCATAGCCCCCGCTTCCTTGCAGGCAGCGATGATGTGCTCGGCTTCCTCTACGGTGTTCGCGATGGGCTTTTCCAACCAGATGGTCTTGATGCCGGCAGCAAGCGCCCGCTCGGTTGCCTCGACGTGAAGCGAATTGGGAAGCGCGATTATGACGCCGTCGAGCTGCTCCTGCTTCAGCAGCAATGTGTAGTCGCCGTAGATGGGAACATGCAGCTCTTCGGCTATCTTGGAGTCCTGCTCGCCGAACCCGGCCACCGCCACCAAATCGACCTCGGGGTTCGCCATCGCATCGCGCGCGTTCTTCGAACCCTGGTTCATGCCCAATACCGCAATCTTAACCGTGTCCATCCCTGGATCCTCCTTTTGCTTGCGACAAGGATTTGAAGCATCCTGAACGCAGGCATCATCGAGCGCTGTTCGTCATTGGGGAAAAGCGCTCTT
>CAVDDI010000076.1:0-8036 GCA_963607675.1 bacterium
TTTCACTCCTGTGCCGTTTATCAAGTCCAGCACATAGCGGGCCTCCTCCTGGGCTTCTTCTTCGGTAGTTGCCTGGGAATAGAAGTAGACGCCGAAGGGCAAGCCTGCCTGGGTTGCGCCGGTAACGTTTTGGAAGTACCTCGAGTCGGTGTACAGGGCGCCTTCGGTTTGACCGCGCCTGCCGCATCTGATCATGGCGAAGTCTATGCCGTCTTCTTTCACGTCATACCAGTCGATTTCGCCTTGGAGGTCCGAGACATCGATTCCTGCTGCGGAAACCGGCTGGCCGTCCTCGTAGTACACCATGCGTCCGTTTTCGTTCTTGAGGTTATCCCATTGGTAGGTTCGCTCAGATGTGCAGCTGCTGCCGGCAGCGGCAACGCCGATAAGAAGTGCAACCGTGGCGGCTATCACGATGAGCGGGGCATGGGGGAGGCTGCGCCTTGCGCGTCGATTCGGCCCCCTAGAGCGATGTGCGTGCCTTTTGTCCATGCCCCAATGGTAGCAATGCCTGCTCGATCCTATGTCGGGGTTGCTGTGTTTCCCGAAATGTTATTGATCTGATCAATGCAAAAGAGATGATCGCAATGGCTCAATGGCTTTCGGGGAGGATCCGGCCCTGAATAGCGTTACCCTTTATCTGTGGGGCAGGGCTTCTTTCCTTGTAGCCCCGATCTGAAGCAAGGAGGAACTGCGATGAACGATTTCAGCTTCTATTCACCTACCGAGTTCGTGTTCGGAAAAGGTGTCACCGACAAGGTTGGTGCCGATCTTGCAGCCAGGGGCTTCAATAGCGCCTTGGTTGTGTACGGCAAGGGCTCTGTGGTTCGAAGCGGGACGCTAGACCGTGTGAAGGAATCTCTTTCGGCGGCTGGCATGAGCGTATGCGAGCTGGGCGGCGTGCGTCCGAATCCCGAGGTGTCCAGCGTTCGTGAGGGCGTTGCCGTTGCGCGGGAGCATGGCATCGACGTCATCCTCGCCGTTGGCGGCGGCAGCGTCATAGACTGCGCGAAGGCCATTGGCGTCGCCTACGACTACGACGGTGATCCTTGGGACTTCTCGTGCAAGAAGGCCCCTATCACCCACACCGTGCCAGTTGCCTGCGTGCTTACTATCCCTGCAGCTGGCTCGGAGGCTTCCGACTCATGCGTCATCAGCAACGATGAGCTGGGGTTGAAAAGCGGTATGGGCTCGGATGTCATCCGTCCCATTGCCGCCTTCATGGATCCCGAGCTCACGTTCACGTTGCCGCCTTACCAGACGGCTGCGGGCGTCACCGACATGATGGCCCACATAATGGAACGGTATTTCAGCGGTGCGGGCGCCGTCCCTGTTACCGACAACATCGCAACCGGCCTTCTGAGGGCCATCATCGACGAAGCCCCTAAGGTCCTTGATTGCCCGACGGATTACGATGCCCGCGCAAACATCATGTGGGCCGGTACCTTGGCCCATAACGGCATTGCCGGCATTGGCCGTAAGCATGGCGCGCGCGTGGGGGACTGGGCAAGCCACGGCCTGGAACATGAGCTTTCCGCCTTCGACAGCAAGATCACGCACGGTGCCGGGCTCGCGGTTATCATGCCTGCTTGGATGCGTTACGTCTATGCTGCCGACGTAGATCGATTCGTTGCATTCGCCAACGCTGTCTTCGGTATCGAACCCGTTGATTATTCGCCAGAGGCGAAGGACGCCGCAGCCCGTGCCGCCATCGAAGCGCTGCAGGATTTCTTCTCTTCCCTTGGGATGCCCCGTAGGCTTTCCGAGTTCGGCATCGAGGAGAAGGATATCGAGGGCTTCATTCCGGGGCTTCGTCAGAACAAGGGCGAGGTGTTCGGCTGCTTCGCGCCCATCACCCTTGACGACGCGCGGGCTATCTACCGAAGCGCATTGTAGCGATCAATGGGTTCAGGCTCCCGTTCCGAAGCTATCGTTTCCTTGGCTTTTCTTTTGCCCTGGGGCTTTTCGTCCCAGGGCATTTGTGTTGTGTAGCCGCGGTGCCGTTAATCGGCAGGTAACGGGCGATACGGTAAAATAAATCGATCGATTTACGTGTTCATGCTCTTATTGGGGGTTTCTATATGTGCGGTATTGTTGGATTCACTGGATCCATCCAGGCAAAGCAGGTTCTGCTCGAAGGCTTGAAGCGACTCGAGTACCGCGGCTACGATTCCGCGGGTATTGCGGTTGAGGATGGCAGCGGAATCAACATCGTCAAGCGTTTGGGCAAGGTATCCGGCCTGAAGGATGCTGTCCAGGACGATATGTGCCAGGGAACTGCAGGCATCGGCCACACCCGTTGGGCTACCCATGGAGTGCCAAGCGAACGCAATGCGCATCCCCATACCGACTGCTCTGGCAGTATCGCCGTGGTGCACAACGGCATCATCGAGAACTTCGCCGAGCTGCGCGAAGAGCTTTCCGCAAAGGGGCATACCTTTTCCTCCGACACCGACACCGAGTGCATTGCGCATCTGGTAGAGGAAAACTACCACGGCGATCTGCTCGAAGCTGTTCGCATCGTCTCAAACTCGCTTTCCGGCGCGTACGGCCTTGCTGTGATGCACCACAACCATCCTGGTGAGATCGTGGTAACCCGCAAAGATTCCCCGATCGTTCTTGGTGTGGGGGAAAACGGCAGCTACCTGGGCTCCGACATCATCGCCCTTATCGATGCAACGCGCGACGTAGTCATCCTGGAAGATGGGCAGCTTGCCGTTATGCACCCCGATCGCATCGATTACTTCGATGCGCAGGGTTTGCCTGTTACCCCTGCCGTTACCCATGTCGATTGGGACATCGACGTTGCTGAAAAGGGCGGCTACCCCGATTTCATGCTGAAGGAGATCCATGAGCAGCCGCGCGTGGTGCGCGACACGCTTGCCGGACGTATGTCCGGGCACGAGATCTCCATCGACGAGCTTACCCTCACGCGTCAAGAGTTGAACTTCATCGACCGCGTGTACCTAATCGGCTGCGGTACCTCGTACCATGCGGGGCTCATCGCCAAGAACCTCATCGAGGGATGGGCGCGCATTCCCACCGAGGTGGAGGTGGCCAGCGAGTTCCGCTACCGCAATCCCATCATCACTCCCACCACGCTGGTCGTGGCCGTATCGCAGTCCGGCGAAACAGCCGACACGCTTGCCGCTATCCGCGATGCCCGTATCAAGGGTGCCAAGGTGTTCGGTATCACGAATGTCATAGGCTCACCTGTCGCGCGTGAATCGGATGGCGTTATCTACACCAAGGCGAACAAGGAGGTTGCGGTAGCTTCCACCAAGTCGTTCATCGGCCAGGTGGTGAGCCTTACGCTCTTGGCTCTGCTTTTGGGCCGCGCGAAGGGAAAGCTCACCTTGAACCAGGTTCGGATGCTGTTCAGCGAACTGGCGGATACGGCCGATCAGATCGAGGAGATCCTTCAAGATACCTCCGCCATCGACGAGGCGGCTCACTTCTTCGATGGGCGTCAGTCAACGCTCTACATCGGCCGTGGCTTGGGTGAGGCCACCTGCTATGAGGGCGCGCTGAAGCTCAAGGAGATCAGCTACATCCACGCCGAGGCCTACGCGGCCGGCGAGATGAAGCATGGCCCGATCGCCCTGCTTGACGAAGGCTTCCCAATCGTTGCCGTTGCCACCCAGAGCGCCACGTACGACAAGACGGTTTCGAACCTTGAGGAATCGAAGAGCCGCGGGGCGAAGATCATCGCCGTTGCCACCGAAGGCGACGAGGCAATCAAGAAGGTGGCCGATCACGTTATCTATATCCCGAAGGTGCGCGATTCGTTCATGCCCATTACCGCCAGCGTCCCGCTTCAGCTGCTTGCCCGCGCTGTTGCCGTTTCCCGAGGCTGCGATGTCGACCAACCGCGCAACCTTGCAAAATCGGTAACGGTTGAATAGCCTTCATGGTTTATTCCGGCAACAATCCTGATGCAGCCCTCTCGGCGCAGGATGCCTTGGCGGCCGCAGCGAAGGACGCCAAGTCACAGGTCGTACTGCCCGACAGCGTTTCCATGGGCGTCGATATCGTTGAGATCGAACGCATCAAGGCCATAATGGAGCGATCTCCAGCGTTCGTCGAGCGTGCGTTTTCGTGCGAGGAGCGCGCCTATTGCGATGCATCCGCCAAGCCCGAGTGCCACTATGCCACCCGCTTCGCCGCAAAAGAAGCCGTGCTCAAGGCGCTGGGAACAGGGTTTTCCCGAGGCATTAAAGCCGCCGATGTAGAGGTTGCGCTGAATTCAAAGGGAAAGCCCTATGTTCGGCTTAAGGGGCGGGCGGCCACGGAAGCGCGCGAAAGGGGCATAAGGGAGATTCCCCTTTCGCTTTCGTATACGCATTCTGAAGCCGTTGCCTGCGCATTGGCGCTTACTGAAGTTGAGCTTGAATCCTCCCGACCAAAGAAGCAGGATCCTGTCAAGGAGCTGGGTAGGCGCTTCAAGGAGGCACGTTCGCTTCTTGACGAGGTGCCGGCTTCTCGAAAAGAGGGTGAGTGATGATGCCCGACCTTTCTGAATTTGCCTCATTGGTGCCCATCCCGGCCGATGATGCGCACAAGTACTCCCGTGGAAAGGCGGTTGTTGTTGCCGGGTCTGCCCCGTACCCCGGGGCTGCCATGATGTGCTCTTTCTCCGCGCAGCTCGCAGGTGCCGGTTACACTCAGGTGTTCACTAGCCGCCGCAACGTCAAGCTTGTGCAGCAGTTTAGGCCGTCGCTTGTTGTGGCACCGTTTTCCGAGCTGGATCCTGCAACTGCCATTGCCGTCCAGTATCCTGGTGCATTCGTTGTTGGTTCTGGTTTCGATTCGGCAGATGCGGAGGCAGAAGCAGTGCTGCGGCGCATCCTGAAACGAGGCAATGCCCCCGTGCTCGTGGATGGTGGTGCGCTCTCCTTCCTTTCCGCTCCTAAGATGCGCAAGCTTCTGCTCAAGCGGCAGAAACAGGGTCTTGCTACGGTGCTCACTCCCCATTGGGGCGAGGTTCAGAGGCTTGCCGCTCCATATGCTATCGACCTTACCCGGCTCTCGCAGGCAGAGGCTGCGCACTCGCTTTCGCTTTGTTATGGCAGCATCGTTGTCTTGAAGGGGCAGGATACCGCCGTGGTTTCCTCTGAGCGGGACGCTCTTGTCGATTTCGGAACCGCAGCTTTGGCCAAGGCCGGCACGGGAGATGTCCTTGCGGGGCTTGTTGGCGGGTTCATGGCCCAGGGAATGGATCCATTCGATGCTGCCCATCTGGGCGTTGCCGTCCATGCGGTGGCGGGCACTGTTGCAAGTGAGCGAAGGGGCATTGTAAGCGTTTGCGCAGAGGATGTTCTTGCTGCTATACCTGAAGCAATAGTGCGCATCCAATCCGCGCGGTAACCGCGCTTCGTGCTTCGTGGCTGTGCTTCCGCCTTTGTTCGTCCGTTACATGAGAGGAATGTCCTTCAGTGTCTACCGATCCTTCTGAACATACCCTAGGGGAATCGTTGGCCGAGCGCGTTTTGCGTTTGCGTCGCGAGATCGAGTATCACACGCATCGCTATTATGTTTTAGACGATCCTCGGATATCCGATGCGGCATTCGATTCCCTGATGCGCGAGCTTCGCGATATTGAGCAGGAACACCCCTCCCTTCGCGACCCGTCTTCGCCTACCCAGCGTGTCGGTGGGGCAGTGGGCAACCAATTTGCCCCTGTGGTCCACGAGGAACGCCTGTATTCCCTTGATAATGCGATGGATTTCGGCGAGCTTGATGCATGGATGGATCGAACTGAATCTGCTTTGGGTAAGTTCGTGCCTTTGGTGTGCGAGCTGAAGATCGACGGCTCCTCGCTTGCGCTTACCTACCAGAATGGTCGATTGGTCAAGGCTGCCACCCGTGGTGACGGCACAACGGGCGAAGACGTTACCGTGAACGTGCGCACGGTTCATGACATCCCGCTGCGTTTGATGGACAAGGGCTTCTCTTCGATCGATGACCGTATCGAATCGATCGAGGTGCGCGGTGAGATCTACATGTCGAAGGCAAGCTTCGAGGCGCTGAATGCCCGGGAAAGCGCACAAGGCAACAAGACCTTCGCCAACCCACGCAATGCCGCTGCCGGTTCTCTCCGTCAGAAAGATCCGAGCGTCACCGCCCAACGGGATCTTTCCACGTTCATCTACGCTATCGCCCGCGATTCTGCCATCGAGGCATCGGGGCAGTGGGAGCTGCTTGAGTGGCTTCGCGGCTGCGGCTTCCATGTGAACCCCGATGTGAAGCGCTGCACCAGCCGTGCTGAAGTCCATCGGTTCTGCGAGCGGTGCCTTGAAAAGCGTGCCGATCTTCCTTACGAGATCGACGGCGTGGTGGTGAAGGTCGATTCGTTCGCCCTGCAGCATGAGCTGGGATATACTGCTCGAGCCCCTCGTTGGGCAATTGCCTACAAGTTCCCCCCTGAAGAAAAGACCACCCTGCTGCGCGACATCACCATTCAGGTTGGGCGCACCGGTGCTTGCACCCCGGTTGCCGAGCTTGACCCGGTTTTGGTTGCCGGCTCTACCGTTGCGCGCGCTACACTGCACAACGAAGACGAGGTTCAGCGCAAGGATGTTCGTATCGGCGATACCGTTATCGTGCGTAAGGCTGGCGACGTCATCCCCGAGGTGTTGGGGCCCATTCTTTCCCTTCGGCCCGAGGGGTCGAAGCCCTGGGCCATGCCCAGAACCTGCCCGAGCTGCGGCTCTGCTATCGTGCGCGAGGAAGGCGAGGCGGCATATCGCTGCGTTTCCATCGACTGCCCGGCGCAGGCGCATGAGAGGCTCATACATTGGGCGAGCCGTGGAGCGATGGATATCGAGGGCATGGGCGAAGAGATCACCGCGCGCTTGATAGAGTCGGGGAAGCTCACCGACGTCGCCGACTATTACGACCTGAAGGAAGATGAGCTTGCCCATCTGTTCGTGGGGCGCACCAACAAGGAAGGCGAGGCCATCGAGCTTGGCCCGGTTGTTGCCTCCAAGCTGGTTGCCGCTATCGAGGACAGCAAGAAGCGCTCCCTAGCCCGTGTGCTGTTCGGGTTGGGAATCCGCCATGTCGGTAAAACCATGGCCGAGGGCATTGCTCGCGCGTACCCTTCCATGGAACTGCTTTCCCAGGCCAAGGAAGAAGACCTGGCCGCCATCGATGGCGTTGGTTCTGTGATCGCCCGCAGCATCTGCGACTTCTTCAACACCGAGGACAACCGAAGGGTGATCGAGCGCCTGGCTGCCGCCGGGGTGACGATGGAGGAAGAGGCGCAGGGTAAAACCAAGCCGCAAACGCTTGCTGGCTTGACATTCGTCCTTACGGGCAGCTTGGTTGAATCGGGTATGACGCGTACCGAGGCGGGGGAGCGGCTGAAGGATTTCGGCGCAAAGGTCTCGGGCAGTGTGTCTAAGAAAACCAGCTATGTCATCTGCGGCGAGGCTGCTGGTTCGAAGCGCGCCAAGGCCGAGAGCTTGGGTGTGCCCATCCTTTCCGAACGGGACTTCTTGAAGCTCATCCAGACCGGCTTGGTGCCCTTCGCCGACGAGCGCAGTCCCGAAACCGGCCTGCTTGGTGAGTCGAATGCTTCTGCCCAGGGCAGTGAAGTTGCCGCAACCTCTGCTCCCTATCCGTCGCGCGGGGAATAGCCATGGCCAAGGTCCGGTTAGATGATCTGCTGGTTCGGCTTGGGTACTTCCCGAATCGCGATGCGGCGCTTCGTGCGGTTATAGCCCGTGAAGTCCGCGTGGACGATGTCTACGTTTCAAGTGCTGCGCTCAAGGTGAATCAAGAAGCAGAGATATTCGTGAAGAATGCGAAGCGCTTTGTTTCCCGTGGTGGCCATAAGCTTCAAGGGGCGCTGGATCACTTCGGCATCAGCGTGAGGGGAAAGCGCTGTATCGACGTCGGGTCCTCCACGGGGGGCTTTTCCGATTGCCTCCTTCAGGCTGGTGCTGCGAGCGTTGCCTGTGTTGATGTGAATTACGGACAGCTTGCCTGGGCTTTACGGCAAGACCCACGCATCACGGTTTTCGAGCGCACCA
>CAVDDI010000077.1:0-7959 GCA_963607675.1 bacterium
GGCTTGGCGGGCGCCGTCGGCACGGGCTTCTTCGTGCTGGTGCTGTTCGCAGCGCTTACCAGCGCGCTTTCCCTGGTGGAAACCTGCGTGTCCATCGTGCAGGACGCCATCCACTGCAAGCGCAAGGCGGCGCTTGGCGTGGTTGCCGCCTGGGTGACCCTTATGGGCATCGTCGTTGCCCTGGGCTACAGCTCGCTTTCGTTCATCGAGCCGATGGGCGAGGGTACTACCATCCTCGACTTCCTCGACTTCATCTCCAACTCTGTGATGATGCCTGTGGTTGCGCTGCTTACCTGCATCTTCGTTGGCTGGATCATCGGCCCCAAGGAAATAGAGGAAGAGGTCATGCTCTCTTCCCGCTTCAAGCTGCGCAAGGTATGGGCGTTCGGCATCAAGTACATCTGCCCGGTGCTGCTTATCGTCATCTTGGTGGCGTACGTGGCGGCAAGCTTGGGCTTCTTCAAGATGTAGCGCCCTGCAGCCATGTTGCCCTGGCATTCGCCTGGGCCGGGGCTGCCTGTGCGCTCGTGCCTTTCCGGGGGCGTCCTTTCCGCTGTTGGCCATGACGGTTGGAAGGGGCGCCCCCTCTGCTTTCCCTGAAGTGGAGAACGATGGCCTTCGCTGGCGCAGGGGCAACGGTGCTGTATGATGGAGGGCACGGATTTTTGATATTGATTAGGAGCGAACGTGTCTCTTTCCATCGGCATCGTGGGCCTGCCCAACGTTGGCAAGTCCTCTCTGTTCACCGCGCTCACGAAGAAGAGCGGCTTTGCGGCGAACTACCCCTTCGCCACCATCGAGCCCAACGTGGGCCTGGTTCCCGTTCCCGATAAGCGCTTGGACGGCCTGGCGGCAATCGACCATCCTGCCAAGATCATCCCGGCCACGGTGGAATTCGTCGATATCGCAGGTTTGGTTGCCGGCGCTTCGCAGGGCGAAGGCCTGGGCAACAAGTTCCTGGCCAACATCCGTGAAACCGATGCCATCTGCGAGGTGGTTCGCTTCTTCAGCGACCCGAACGTGGAGCACGTTTCCAAGAAGGTCGACCCGCAAAGCGATGTGGAAACCATCAAGACCGAGCTCATCCTGGCCGATATCGCCACGATAGAGAAGGCTCTGCCCCGCCTGGAAAAGGAAGGCAAGCGCTACAAGGAAAAGGCCATCAACTTCGAAACCGCGAAGAAGGTCCTCGAAGGTTTGAACGAGGGCAAACGCGCCCTTCAGCTGGGCCTTTCCGATGAAGAGCAGGAAGCTATCCGCGAGCTGTGCCTGCTTACCATGAAGCCGGTGCTCTATATCGCCAACGTCGATGAAGACAAGGTTGCCGCCGAGCTGCCCGAGATCGATGGCCAGCGCCCGGTGCCCATCAGCGCCAAGATCGAGGCCGATCTGGCCGAGCTCGACCCGGAAGAGGCGGCTGTGTTCATGGAAGAGCTGGGGCTCGATGAAAGCGGCCTTTCCCGCCTTATCCGTGAAGCTTACAAGCTGCTGGGGCTGCAGAGCTATTTCACCAGCGGCGAAACCGAGACGCGCGCTTGGACCATTCCCGTCGGCGCCAAGGCCCCACAGGCCGCAGGCGTCATCCATACCGACTTCGAGCGCGGCTTCATCAAAGCCGAAACCGCATCTTACGAAGACTACGTTGCCCTTGGCGGCGAAAAGGGCTGCCGCGATGCGGGCAAGTTGCGCCAAGAAGGCAAGGATTACGTGGTGCAGGACGGCGATGTCATGCACTTCAAGTTCAACGTGTAAATCCCATTCCAGTTTATTCGGATACGAAGGAGCAGCTCAATGGCTGAAAAGGTCGCAGTGCTCATCCCCTGCTACAACGAGGCGGTCACCATCGGCAAGGTGGTGGACGACTTCAAGCGCGTCATGCCCGACGCCGACATATACGTCTACGACAACAACTCGAAGGACGAGACGTCGAAGATCGCCGCCGAGCACGGCGCCATCGTGCGCTTCGAGGGGCGCCAGGGCAAGGGCAACGTGGTGCGCTCGATGTTCCGCGACATCGACGCCGACTACTACATCATGGTGGACGGCGACGACACCTACCCGGCCGAGGCCGCCCCTGCCCTCATCGAGCCCCTGCGCGCCGGGCGCGCCGACATGACGGTGGGCGACCGCCTGTCCAACGGTTCCTACGGCGAGGAGAACGACCGCGCCTTCCACGGCTTCGGCAACGACCTGGTGCGCTGGCTCATCAAGCGCATCTACGGCTTCGCCTTCGAGGACGTTATGACGGGCTACCGCGCCTTCAACCGCGTGTTCGTGAAGACCATGCCGGTGCTCTCCGAGGGCTTCCAGATCGAGACCGAGATCTCCATCCACGCGGTGGACAAGCGCTGGCGCATCGAGGACGTGCCCATCGACTACCGCGACCGCCCCGAGGGCAGCTACTCCAAGCTCTCCACCTTCGGCGACGGCGCCAAAGTGCTCAAGGCCATCACCAGCCTGTTCAAGGACTACCGCCCGCTTGCCTTCTTCGGCTGGCTGGCGCTGGTCCTGCTTGTCTTGGCCGTGGTGGCGGGCATCCCGGTCATCGCCGAGTACATCTCCACCGGCCTGGTGCCGCGCATCCCCACCATGCTGGGGTCCATGGCGCTGGCGGGCTGCGCCGCCCTCTCCTTCGTCACCGGCCTCATCTTGGACACGGTTGCCAAGAGCCACCGCCGTCAGTGGGAGATCGATGTGTACAAGGCCATGGACGGTTTCTACCGGGAACGCAGATAGTGCCTTCGTGTGTTGCCTCTGATGTTCTTACAGCGCCCTTCGGGGCGCTTTTTTCTTTGGCTTCGGTCGGCCGCCGAGTCGGGGAGTGGGCTTTCATCCGTCGCGGGATTCCGGTGTGCTGCAGCTCCCTGCCTCGAGCGTTTTTGCCTGGCGTGCTCCGGTTCATCGCGGCCCCTTCGGCTTTTTTGCGCATTGTGCCTCGGCTTCTGCGCGCGGTAAGCTGCTATGATTGCTCAAGGCAATTTCTCACATTCAAGAAGGGTGGGCCGCATGGAGACATACAAGAAGGAATTCATCGAGTTCATGGTGGAAAGCCAGGTGCTCAAGTTCGGCGAGTTCACGCTTAAGAGCGGCCGTAAGTCGCCCTTCTTCATGAATGCCGGAGCTTACGTGACCGGCTCGCAGCTGAAGCGCCTGGGCGAGTACTATGCCCGTGCCATCCACGACAACTTCGGCCTGGACTTCGATGTGGTGTTCGGTCCTGCCTACAAGGGCATCCCGCTTTCGGTGGTTACTGCCATCGCCCTGCAGGAGCTCTATGGCAAGGAAGTGAAGTACTGCTGTAACCGTAAGGAAGTGAAGGACCATGGTGCCGACAAGGGCAACCTGCTGGGTGCTGACCTTCACGACGGCGACCGCGTGGTGATGGTGGAAGACGTTACCACCTCCGGCAAGTCCATCGACGAGACGTACCCCATTTTGAAGGGCGCTGCCGATGTGCAGGTGAAGGGCCTCATCGTTTCCCTGAATCGCATGGAAGTGGGCAAGGGCGGCGTGAAAACCGCGCAGAAGGAAGTGCAGGAAAAGTACGGCTTCCCGGTTGCCTCAATCGTCAGCATGGCGGAAGTCACCGAGCTCCTGTACAACCACGAGGTTCAGGGCAAGGTGGTTATCGACGACGCCACGAAGGCCGCGCTCGATGCGTACTACGAGCAGTACGGAGCCAAGGAAGCATAGCGGCGAAAAGCCGATATTCCCTAACTTTCAAGACTGCCTGGGCTTTTGCCTGGGCAGTCTTTTCTTTGCCCAGGGTACCCGTTCATGCGGCGGTGACCCTGCTCCTGCTAAGCGAGCGTCCTCTTCTTGCAACTTACGTAACGTCACGTCACTAAAAAGGGGAAAATGGGCTACAATGGCAGCAAGGCAAACACCGATCAGGGCCGTTGTGCTCTGCGTGAGTGCGGCGAGTGCGCGGAACGCGAAGGCCCATGATGCCCGCTGATGCGGGCAAGCAAGGCTTGAGCATTCCGGGCGCCGCTACGCGTGAGCGGAACTGCCCGGTGCTTCCCAAGCAGATGAAGAGACAAAGGAGCCTGCCATGAGCAATTCCCTTCTTGATACCCCGAAGCTCGGTTTTGGTTGCATGCGCCTGCCGCTTACCAACCCAGATGACCCGAAAAGCATCGATATCGATCATTTCAGCAAGATGGTGGATGCCTTCATGGAGGCAGGTGGGACGTACTTCGACACTGCCTACGTGTACCATAACGGCGAATCGGAGGTGGCGGTGCGCAAGGCGCTGGTGGAGCGCTATCCGCGCGAATCGTTCACCATCGCCACCAAGTGCCTGGCCTGGGCGCAGCCTGATGCGGAAAGCGCCAAAGCCTGTTTGGACACCTCCCTGCAGCGCCTGGGCACCGATTACGTCGACTTCTACCTTCTGCACAATGTGGGCGGCCCGCGCACGGCGAAGTTCGACCAGTACGGTTTGTGGGAATGGGCGGCGCAGAAAAAGGCCGAAGGCGTCATAAAGCACCTAGGCTTTTCCATGCACGACAACGCCGAGTGCTTGGATAATCTGCTTACCCAGCATCCGGATATGGACTTCGTCCAGCTGCAGGTGAACTACCTTGATTGGGAAGACCCGGTAACCGAGTCGCGCAAGTGCATGGAAGTGGCGCAGAAGCATGGCGTGCCGGTAACCATCATGGAGCCGGCCCGCGGTGGGCGCTTGGCCGAATTGCCCGATCGCGGCAAAAGCGTGCTGAAGGCCGTGAACCCCGAAAAGAGCGTGGTTTCCTGGGCTTATCGCTTCTGCTACAACCTGCCCAACGTCATAACGGTGCTCGCCGGCATGTCCTCGCTGGAGCAGGTGCAGGAAAACGTGCGCGAGTGGGCTCAGAACCAGCCTTTCAGCGCAGAAGAGGAAAAGGCCCTGCAGCAGGCCATCGATGCGCTGAAGAGCGTCGGCCTCATCCCCTGCACCAACTGCAAGTACTGTGTGAAGGATTGCCCCATGGGCGTGAAGATCCCCGAGATCATGGGATTGCTGAACTTGGAGAAGATGACCGAGAACCGCGAGTTCGTGAAAGGCCTGTATTCTTGGCAGGCCGCTGACGGCAAGGCCTCAACCTGCATCCAATGCGGCGCCTGCGAGGACATGTGCCCGCAAAGCATCAGCATTATCGATCTGCTGGAGGATTCAGCCGAGTATTACGAGTAGGTTGAACTGCGCTTCAAATCAACGGTAGCCCCGAAGGCTCTCGGGAGGCGCGATGCTGAGAGAAGCACTCTGAACACCATTCCTGTAAGGCGTCCGAATGGACGCCTTTTTAAATGCATGAAGCAATGCAGCGCATGAAAAAGGGTATTCGCATGAGCGAATACCCTTTTGAACAGCGGAATGGGTGCTTCGGTTCAGCATCGCGCCTCCCGAGAGCCTTCGGGGCTTGCTTACATCCCCAGCCCGCCCATGTTGTGGAACTTCTTCTGCAGCATATCGGTGGGGTACGCCACGTCGCAGAACTGCTCAAGGCCGTTTTGCGGCGGGATGCCCTCGGTGCGGGCCTCGGCGCGAAGCAGCACCACGCAGGTCATGACGATGTTGAGGGCGATGAATACGGTCATGGCCACGGTGCAGATGCGGTACGCCGCCCCCTGTTCGTTGATGTGGTCGAAGATGCGCTGGCAAACCTGCAGGCCTATTTTCACCCAGGCCACGCCGAGCGAACCCCAAACCAGGCAATGGAACAGGTCGGTGCGTCCATCGAAGTTGAAGGGCAGGTTCAGGTAACTCCAGGCAACCACGCCCCAGAATGTCTCCATCGCCCAGCTGGCGAAGTATTCCAGCGAGCCGCCCACCACGGCGCCTACGGCTAGGAGCAGAGGCACCCCTTTGTCTTGCAGCGGCTCCAGGATCATGGTGAGCAGCACAGCCGCCAGCCCGTAGATGGGGCTGAATGGCCCCCAGATGAACCCGGGACGGCTTTCCCATTCGTTGAAGGCAAGGAAGTGCTGAAGGGTTTCACCGGCCAGGCCCACAATGGACATGCCCACGAAAACCCACAGAAGCTGGCCGAAATGGTCGGCGATATGGGTTTGCCGGTGGCTTGATTCCGTTAGGCTTCCCAGCTCGCGCACAGATTCCACGGCGCCCCCTTCCCCTCTTCGCGCCGAATGCGTAAACGGTGCGCCCTTAAGGCGCCCATCTATTCTACTCCACGTATGAGGGGTATTAGACGCATTGTGCAAAAACGCGCAGTTTGCCCAAGGCCCGCACCTGGGATCCGGGTTCGCACCTCGGTGTGCAGAGGTCTGTGGAAGCCAGTTGCCTGCAGGCCCGACATTCGGCGGAGCATGACGCAAGCCCGTTGTTGAACGGCGTGGGCTGCATGTGCTCACAGCCGAATGGTTGGACGAGGTTTCTCTTAGAGAAGGGGCGCCATGGAAGCTTGTTCGGCAAAGTTAACATGGGGGAATAGTGACGTTACGTTGACAGGCTTTTATGCCTTGCTACCATTGTCAGGAGATGCTTGCTTACCCTAAGCGGCATTCAGCTCGAAGCAAACGTTCGGCAGCATGCTGCCAGGCAAGGAGATGAAGCTGTCGTGAACGACTCCGACGGCGGCGGTCGATGTAGCTCGGCCCGAAAACGCATCAATAGTTCCTTTGTTCACTTGGCTTGTCCTGCGCGGCTTGCGTCTTTGTGCGAAGATGCGGCTGCGTTTCTTTTTGCCTTGCATCGATTCCTTTGCTTTCCCAAGGGGGAGATTGCTGTGTGATGGCAATCGGTGTTTCTTGGTGTCCCGTGGTTTTTAGGAGTTATGCTGCATGCCTGTTTGGCTGAGTTTGATATTGGTCGTTCTGTTCCTGCTGATGAACGCATTCTTCGTCATCGCCGAGTTTTCCCTGGTGCGCGTTCGCAAATCACAGATAGAGATATTGGTTGATGAAGGCCGCAAGGGGGCCAAGCGCGCCCTGCAGATGGCCGACAATGTGAACGAGTACCTTTCCGCCTGCCAGCTTGGCATCACGCTTGCCTCGTTGGCGTTGGGCTGGCTGGGTGAACCAGCTTTCGCTGCGCTGTTCCATCCCATCTTCGTGTTCTTCGGGTTGCCGGAAACGGCGGTTGTGGTTATCTCGGTGGCCATCGGATACTTCGTCATGACCACTCTGCACGTGGTTACCGGCGAGCTTATCCCCAAGAGCATGGCCATCCTGAAAACAGAAAGCTATGCGCTGCGCACGGCGGGGCCGCTCTACGCGTTCTACCGCGTTACGTATCCCATCATGTGGCTGTTCAATGCAACCACCAACGGCGTTATGCGCCTTACCGGGCACGATGCGAAGAACGAAACCGAGGCGTATTCCGAAGAGGAGATCAAGCTCTTGCTTGAGGAAAGCGCCGAGAGCGGTTCCATCGAACAGGACCAGTACCAGTACCTGGACAATATCTTCGATTTGGACGACAAGGACGCCAAGGCCATCATGACGCCGCGTACCGAAGTGTTGGCGGTGGACTTCGACGACGACTTGGCCACCAACCTCGACTTCATGGGGAAGAACAAATTCACCCGCTACCCGGTGTTCCGCGAAGACAAAGACAACATCATCGGCTTCGTGCACATCAAGGATGCCTACCTGCTCTCCGAGGGCTCCACCATGAAGGACCTGCGCATCCGCACCATCCAGGCGGTGCCCGAGAGCATATCCATCGCGAAGCTGCTGCAGGTGCTGCAGGCAAAGCACACCAAGATCGCCGTGGTGGTAGACGAGCATGGCGGCACTTCCGGTATCGTGACCATGACCGATGTGGTGGAGCAGATCATCGGCCGCGTGGAAGATGAGTACCTGCACGACGACCAGGACGAGATCCTGAAGATCGCCGAGCATCGTTACCTGGTGGACGGCTCGCTGCCGGTAGACCAATTCGTTGATTTCCTGGGTTACGAGCCCGTGCCCGTGTACGACTACGAAACCGCCGGCGGGCTGATGCTCGACCTG
>CAVDDI010000078.1:0-7913 GCA_963607675.1 bacterium
CGTTCTGTTGAAACTTCCCCTTATCGCTCATATGTGCACAACCTTTCTGCAAGAGCCGCAAAACAAAGAAGGCGACCTTTCGATCGCCTTCCGGAACATGCTGTTAAGATCACCTAGCCGTTGATGCTCCCCTGAGGGTAAACCACCATAAGGACAATGAGGGAAACCAGAAATACCGCTGCGAGGATGATGGTGATACGGTCAAGGTTCTTCTCAACGATGCTGGAGCCGGACTGGTTGTTGTAAACCTGGCTGGCGATCATGTCGCTGACACCTGTGCCCTTGCCAGAGTGCAAGAGAACGAAAATCACCAGACCGATGCCGGATGCAACCAGCAGAACCGTAAAAATAATCGCAACAATAGACAACGTAAAATCCTTACCTAATCAAGTCTCACGAAACAATGATTATAGAAAACAATCATCCGCCTGACAAGCATGCAGCTATGCCTCGTGTGCAGCTTCCACCAGTTGACGGAAGCTGTCAGCCTTCAAAGATGCGCCGCCGATAAGACCGCCATCTATATCGGGCTGAGCTAAAAGGGATTCGACGTTGCCCACGTTCATCGAACCACCGTAGAGAACACGAGTTGAATCGGAGGTTTGGGTTCCGAACATATCGCCCAGAACAGAACGGATCGCCGCGCATACCTCTTGGGCCTGCTCGGGGGTTGCCGTACGCCCTGTGCCGATTGCCCAAATAGGCTCATAGGCAACAACGACCTGCTTCATGTCCAGCTCATCGAGCCCGGCAAGGCCCGCACGCACCTGGGCAGTGATGAATTCGAGGTACTCGCCCGAATCGCGCAGGGCAAGCGATTCGCCGACGCACATGATGGGTGCGATATTCGCAGCTACCAAAGCCTTGACCTTGCGGTTCACCGAGGTGTCCGTTTCGTTGAACATCTCGCGCCGCTCGGAATGGCCGACGATGCAATACTCACAGCCAGCATCTTTGATCATGGGGATGGAGATCTCTCCAGTGAACGCGCCCGACTCTTCCCAGTGAACGTTTTGCGCACCCAGCGAGATCTTCGTCTTATCGAAATCGAGGACGGTATAGGCAGACTTAAGGTCGATGGACGGAGGGCAGATAACCACGTCCACGTCATCCCACTTGCGGTTGTACTGGTTGCAGAGTTGCTGCGTGAGCACAACAGCCTCGGGGATGGTGTTGTTCATCTTCCAATTGCCCGCCATTAGATAGGTACGCATGGCCTCTCCTTTACTTCAATGCCTCCACGCCGGGAAGCGCCTCTCCCTGGACCAATTCCATTGAAGCGCCGCCGCCGGTGGAGATAAACGTCATCTGGTCGGCAAGATCGAACTTGTTGACCGCAGCGACGCTGTCGCCGCCACCGATGATGGTATCAGCTTCCTTGTTGGCTGCAACCGCTAGGGCTACCCCCTTGGTTCCCGCCTCGAAAGACGACATCTCGAACACACCCATCGGACCGTTCCAGAACACGGTTTCGGCTTGAGCGATAGCCTCGGCGTAAGCTGCAGTTGTTTCAGGGCCGATGTCCAGCCCCATCATGTCTGATGGAATCGCATCAACGCCGCAGGTAAGCTTGTTGGCGTCGTTGGCGAAGGCATCGGCGCAAACCACGTCGGTGGGAAGGAGCATCTCAACGCCCTTCTCCTTGGCCTTAGCGAGCATATCCTTGGCGCGCTCTACCCAATCCTGCTCCATGAGGGAGGTTCCCACACCATATCCCTGGGCCACCAGGAAAGTGAAGCACATGCCGCCGCCGATGATGAGCGTATCGCACTTGTCGATAAGGGCGTCGATAACCGCAACCTTGTCGGAGACCTTCGACCCACCGAGGATAGCAACGAAGGGATGCTTAGGCTTGTCGAGCATGGAGGTAAGGGTGGTAACCTCCTTGGTCATAAGCGCACCGGCATAGGCGGGAAGATACGCGGCCACCCCTGCAGTAGATGCGTGAGCACGGTGGGCAGCGCCGAAAGCGTCGTTGACGTACACGTCGGCCAAAGAGGCAAGCTCCTTGGCGAACTCGGGGTCGTTCTTCTTCTCACGCTTGTCGAAGCGGAGGTTTTCCAGCAGGCACACATCGCCGTTGCCAAGGGCAGCGACCGTCGCCTTGGCCGATTCACCAGTGGTATCAGTCGCAAAGGCCACGGGCTTGCCAAGGACCTTGGAAAGATGCTTCGCAACAGGGGCAAGCGAGAACTCCTCCTGATAACCAGTGCCGCCAGGGCGGCCAAGATGACTGCACAGCACCACGCGCGCGCCCCTATCGATAAGGTTCTGAATAGTGGGCAGCGCCGCTTTGATACGGGTATCGTCGGTTACCTCGCCGTTCGCGAGGGGCACATTGAAGTCAACGCGGCAAAGAACGCGCTTCCCCGCAACGTCCGCGCTGGTAAAGGTTTTAACTTCGCTCATTTTTCAGCCTTTCTATCACAGAAAAAGAGAGCCTCGAACCTGAGACTCTCTTTTCGTTTCACTTTGAAGAGGAGCATGCCTACAGCATGATCTTAGCAAGATCCTTCACTCGGTTGGAATAGCCCCACTCGTTGTCGTACCAGGAGATGCACTTCACCAGGTTGCCCTTGCCACCAAGGACCATGGTGAGCTTGCTGTCGAACAGGGACGAGTGGTCGTCGCCAACGATGTCGGAAGAGACGATCGGGTCTTCCACATAGGCGAGGATGCCCTTGAGCGGACCCTCTGCGGCTGCCTTCATTGCTGCGTTCACCTCTTCGATGGTGACCTCGCGCTCAAGCTCTACCGTCAAGTCGACCATGGAGCCATCGGGGGTGGGAACTCGGGTAGCGAAACCGTCGAGCTTGCCCTTCAGCTCGGGAAGCACCAGGGAAACAGCACGCGCAGCGCCGGTGGTAGTGGGGATCATGGACAGGTTGGCAGCGCGGGCGCGGCGCAGGTCCTTATGGGACTGGTCCAAGATCTTCTGGTCATTGGTGTAGGAATGGATCGTGTTCATGAAACCGCGCTTGATACCGAACTCGTCCATTAGCACCTTGGCGAACGGCGCAAGGCAGTTGGTGGTGCAGGAAGCGTTGGACACGATATTGTGCTTGGCGGGATCGTACTGATCGTCGTTGACGCCCATGACGATGGTGATGTCCTCGTTCTTGGCAGGTGCCGTGATGAGGACCTTCTTGGCGCCGGCTTCGATATGCTTCTTGGCTTCGTTCGCATCGGTGAAGAAGCCGGTGGACTCGATAACCAGGTCTACGCCGATTTCGCCCCATGGGATGTTCAGAGGATCGCGGTCACCGAATACGCGGACCTTATGGCCGTCGACCACGATGGTGTCGCCCTCTACCGTAACCTGGTCGTAAACGCGGCCATGGATGGAATCGTACTTAAGAAGATGGGCGTTCGCCTCGGTGCTGCCAGGATCGTTGATAGCAACGATGTCGAATGCAGGATCTTTCTCCATCGCGCGGAAAACAAGTCGGCCGATACGACCGAAGCCGTTGATACCAACCTTGGTTGCCATGTGGCTCCCCTTTCATGCCTGTGACAAAAGTTATGGCGCGCTATGCACGCGCTGTTCTATTCTACCGTAACGTTTTTGCGGTCATGGCAAACCGCAATGCTGTATGCCGATTCGAACGGTTATTGGCAAATATTCAGCGATCAATGGAGCTTGGCGGCCATTTGCTCAATCCTCCTGACGCGATGGTATATCGCCGATTTCGACAAAGGCGGGTTGGCCCTTTCCCCAAGCTCCTTCAAAGTGGCATCTGGATAGCTGACGCGCAGGCGTATGTACTCCTGCAGGGCGCTTGGCAGCGACTTGATGTCCTGGTGCTCCAGCACCGTACGGATGGCCTCTACTTGGTCTACCGAAGCAGCCTGGGTTTTCGCCTGGTTCGCAAGCTCGGCATTAACGCGGCGGTTCACATCGTTGCGCACGCTCTTTACCACTCGGGCGTTCTCCATCTTCAATGCGCTTTGGTGCGCACCGACGAACGCAAGGAAGCTGGAAATGGCAGCCCCACTCTTCAGGTACACCGTATGCGTGCTTCGCCGCTCGACGATCTTGGCGTTGATGCCCTTCTTCCCCATCAGCTCGACGATGTCGTTGGCCATGGTTTGGGATTCGACGGTGATCTCGAAATGGAAATCGCCTCGTGGGTTGGAAATGAAGCCGCTTCCAAGGAATACCCCACGCAGGTACGCCGAGGCGCAGCAGGACTTGCGCACCAGCTCAGGGTCGATGCCGCGCTGCAGACCTTCCTCACCGATGATGCCCAGCTCCTTCAACGCCTCGTTCAGCCCTGGCTGAGCCGGGACGTCGATCAGCCAATTCGGGGTTTTGTGCAACACGCTGCGACGCATGGTCAGATCTGTTTTCAGCGAGTACATGTTATGCAGCGCGCTGATGATGAAGCGGGCAACCTGAGGCGCATCGGTCGAGATCTCAAGACGGAAATGCCCTGCCCCGCTCAAGAAGATGGAGCCTTCGATGCGGATGAGGGCCGCCAAAGTTGCCGCATCGCAATGAGAGCAGATGGGCTCGACGTGCACCAGCTCGTCTTTTACCTCTGTGGTGAACGACATAGCCTGAACACCCCCATGAAAGCATCGGCAAGGGCCTTGGGATCATGCCAAGTGGGCCTTTGCGGGTCTACCATATCCCGCAGCAAGACCACCGGCCCCTGAGCCTGGATGGCCTCGATGTCTTCCTGGGAAATGCGCACTGCGCGAATCCGCGTGCTCAAGCTCGAACCGTCGCGAAGCTCCGCCATGCCGCTTTGCTGGCTAGCACCGCCCGCCACAGCTTCGAAAGAGCCGGTGGAGAACCGGAGCTTGTTCGGCTTAGCCGCCGAATGAACAAGCACGAAATCCAAGCAGCCAGCCATACCGTGCCGAAGCAATGCCTCGACATGCTCGCGAGCGGAAAGCCCCCAGGTCTCACCTTGCTGATCAGCCAGGCTGCAGACGAAAACAGTACGCGCATGCGACTGACGGATGGCCTCGACGATCCCCGGAACCAAGAGGTTGGGGATGATCGAAGTGAACAAGGATCCAGGGCCAAGAACCACCACATCGGCCTGCCGAATCGCCCTTAGCGCCTCACTGTACGGGAAGCATCGCTCCGGAGACTCGAGCCATACCCGATCAAGGGCCGTGGAGGATTTACAGGCAACGGACTGGCCGTGCAAGACGCGCCCATCAAGGGTACGGGCGCATAGGGTAACGTTGTTCAACGTAGAGGGGTACACATGCCCTCGCGCGCCCAGCAGCTGGCCGCAGATCTTGATGGCCTCGGGAAACGATCCCGTTGCATTTTCCAACGCCGAGAGCATGAGGTTTCCCAAGGTATGGTTGCGGGCGAAATCGAATCGGTACTTGAACGCCTTGGTAAGGGGGTCATCGGGGTCCGCCGCGAATGCAGCCAAGCATTTGCGGATGTCGCCCGGAGGAGTGACATGGGCCTCCTCGCGCAGAATGCCGGTAGAACCGCCGTCGTCGGCCATAGCAACCACCGCAGACGTCTGCACGCCAAGTGCAAGGAGCGTCCTGATCGAAACTGGGGCGCCCGTGCCGCCGCCGATAACGACGGCTCTGAGCTTGGAGGGCTCGACTTCGGCCTTCAGCGGATTCGGCAGCTTAAGCGCACCGATAGCGCGGAATGCCTGGGTCGCGGAGTCGTCGAGCTTGAAGCCGCTGCCGGGGGCAGCGTGCGATCCGGGGAACAGGCTCATCGCTCCACTTCCTTGGAAGTGTCGGCCAAGGCGATGTCACGATGGGAAACATGCACGTTGTACCCCAGTCCACGCAGGATGGACCCCGTCTTCTCGGCGAGCACTACGCTGCGATGCTGCCCTCCGGTGCAGCCTACGCCGATGACCAGCTGTTGCTTGCCCTCGGCCACATAGCCCGGCATCACGCAGGTAAGCAGGTTTCCCCAAGCGGTGAGGAACCGGTCGGTTTCCTCGTGCCCGAGCACATACTTACGGACCGCATCGTCCATACCGGTCAGGCAGCGAAGCTCGGGGACGTAGAACGGATTGGGCAGGAACCGCACATCGATGACGATATCGGCATCGGTAGGAGCGCCATGCTTGAACCCGAATGAGTACACCGCAACGTCGAGCCCTTCCTTCTGAGTGCCCTTCGCATACAGGAGCCGCAGCTCCTCACGAAGCTGGCGGGTGCTCATGTCCGAGGTGTCGATATAGGAATCCGCCAAGCTGCGCAGCGATTCGATGAGGTTTCGCTCGTATACGATCGCCTGACCGATGGTTCGGGAGTTGTTGATACACAACGGATGCCTGCGCCGAGACGCCTTGTATCGGGCGATAAGGACATTGTCCCTCGCATCAAGGAAGATGATGCGGAACGTGATCCCGGCGGTCTTCAGATTCTCCAGCTCTCCGATGAGGTGGTTGAAGTACTCGCGGTTACGGGCATCGCAGACGATGCACAGCTTGCGGCCGATCTCGCTTTGGCCGGGTACGCTGGCCAAGCTGATCATGCTCATGATGAGCTTGGGCGGCAAGTTGTCGATGCAGAAATACCCAAGATCCTCGAAGGTATGCATGGCCTCGGTACGTCCCGCCCCGCTCATGCCGGTGATGATGACGACATCGGGGCCATCCCACGCCGGTACCTCGGCGTCCTGAGCGGCATCTATCGCCGAAACATCCTCTGCCATGGAAGAACCTCCCTGTTCACAGGGTCCATCATGGCGTTTCGGTAGAACGCCCAGGATGGCCTTGCTTCTTTTCGTCGTATTCCCTCAATACAGCATACACGTCCTCGGCAACCTGATCAGGGACGGTATGCGAATCCTTGATCTGCTCCAAGCTCGCCTTCCGCAACGCAGAGAATGAACCGAAGGAGCGGAGCAGCGCTTTCTTGCGCTTCGGGCCCATGCCCATCACCTCGTCCAAGATGCTGGTGGTCATTCCCTTGCCGCGAAGCTCGCGATGGAATGTGATGGCGAAGCGGTGGGCCTCGTCACGAACCTGCTTGACCAGATAGAGGCTGGGGCTGCCGCCCGGAAGCACCACCGGGCCGCTGTCCTGCCAGGGGACGAACAGCTCCTCATCGCGCTTGGCCAAGCCGCAGATGGGGATGTCGCCCGCACCAAGTTCAGCCAACTGTGTGATAGCTGCGCTGAGCTGAGGCTTGCCTCCATCGAGGATGATGAGGTCGGGGCGTTTCCCAAAGCGCTCGTCAGCCAAACGCTCTTTGCAGTAGCGCCTTGCCATCACCTCGCCCATCATGGCGAAGTCGTTTGCCTCCTCGGACTCCATGCGGATCTTGAAGCGGCGGTACTGGCCTTTATCGGGCCGCCCGTTGGTGAACACCACCATGGAGGCAACCGAGTAACGTCCATGGATGGTGGAGATATCGAAGCATTCGATGCGAAGCGGCGGACGCTGCAACGCCAGGGCGCTTTCCAGCTGCATCAATGCATCATTGATGCGCTCGTCATCGTAGCTGCTGCGTGCTTTGTAGCGCATAAGGACATGACGGGCATTGCGGTTGGCCATTTCCAGAAGCGCCGCCTTTTCTCCACGCTGGGGCACCGTGAAGCGGACGATGGCGCCATGGGGGCTGTCGAGCTTCGAGGTAAGCCAATCGGAGATCACATCGCTGTCCTCGGGCGCCTCTTGCAGCACAAGCTCATGGGGAATGCTCTCGGTGGTGCCATAGTAACGGAGCACGAACATGCGCAACAGCTCAGCGGCGGGAACGTCCTTTCCCTTGTTGAAGATGAACTCGTTGGCGTTCATGATCCGCCCCTCGCGAAGCACCAGCACGGCAACACCGGCAATGGTCTCCTCGCGGAAGACCCCGATGACATCAGCGTTCAACCGCTGGGACGAGACAGCATGCTGCTTTTGCGCAAGCGATTCCACGGTATCTATGCGGGACTTGATACGCGCTGCCCGCTCGAAATC
>CAVDDI010000079.1:0-7816 GCA_963607675.1 bacterium
CGTTGTAGAACAGCCCCTGCCACTGGTGCACCATGCCCAGCGCGGAGTTGTTCATCAGCAGCACCTTCACGTTGATGCCGTTGATGGCGGCGGTGGCCATCTCCTGCACGTTCATCTGGTACGAGCCGTCGCCGGCGATGCAGACCACTTCCTTTTCCGGGAAGGCAACCTTGGCGCCGATGGCCGCGGGGAAACCGAAGCCCATGGTGCCCAGACCGCCGCTGGAAAGGAAGGTGCGCGGCACGTCGCGGTCGATGTGCTGAGCCGCCCACATCTGGTGCTGGCCAACCTCGGTGGTGACGATGGAATTCTGCGGGTCGAGCATGCCGGAGAGCAGGTCGAGCGAACCTTCAGGCGAAATGGTGCCGCGGGGAGTGGAAAGGCCCGGGCTGTAGAACGGATGACGCGAACGCCAGCCCTCGATCCGATTCAGCCATTCTGCGGTCTTGGGTTCGTAGCCGTTCTGCTCAAGCTGGTTGTTTATGCCGGCGAGCACCACCTTCGCATCGCCCACGATGGGGATCTGCGGAACACGGTTCTTGCCGATTTCGGCAGGGTCGACGTCCACATGGATCACCTTGGCATCCGGTGCGAAATCGGCAAGCTTGCCCGTAACGCGATCGGAGAAGCGGGCGCCCACCGCGATGAGCAGGTCGGAGTTGGTTACCGCATAGTTGGCGTACAGGGAACCGTGCATGCCCACCAACCCCAGGTTAAGCGGGTTGGAGGTTGGGAATGCACCCTTGCCCATAAGCGTGGCCACCACGGGGATCTGGAGCTTTTCGGCAACGGCCAGCAGCTCTTCCTCGGAATGGGAGGCGATGATGCCGCCGCCGATGTACAGGACGGGACGCTCGGCTTCCTTCATCATCTCGGTAGCCTGACGGATCTGGCGCAGGTTGCCCTTCACCGTGGGCTTGTACGATGGGATGAGCACATCCTCGGGGTACTCGAACACCATTTCCGCACCGGCAAGGTCGGACGGGATGTCGATGAGCACCGGGCCGGGGCGGCCGGAGTTGGCGATGTAGAAGGCCTCGCGGAAGGTCTTGGTCATATCCTCGCAGCTCTGCAGCAGGTAGCTATGCTTCACGATGGGCATGGTGATGCCCACGATGTCGGACTCCTGGAACGCATCGGTGCCGATGACGCTGCGCGGAACCTGACCGGTGATAACCACCATGGGCACGCTGTCCATGTAGGCGGTGGCGATGCCGGTAACCGTGTTGGTTGCACCCGGGCCGCTGGTCACGATGACGACGCCGGGCTTGCCGGTAGCGCGGGCATAGCCGTCGGCTTCGTGCGTAGCGCCCTGCTCGTGGCGGGCCAGCACGTGGTTGATCTTCTTCGAGTCGTACAGGGCATCGTAGATCTTGATGGCCTGGCCACCCGGGTAGCCGAACACGGTGTCTACGCCCTCGGCCTCGAGCGAGGCGATGATGGCCTCGGCGCCGAGCATCTTCTTGCCCTGCTTTTCGGTATGGGGGCCAAGACCCATCTTGGCCTCATACTCCTTGTCGATTATGCTCATCCGAAATACGCCCCCTTGTCTGCGCTGGAAACCAGCTTGGCATAGCGAGCAAGTACGCCAACCTGGTACTTGGGCTCGGGCTTGACCCATGCCGCACGGCGTGCGTCAAGCTCCTCATCGGATACCTCAAGCGTAAGGGTACCCTCATCGATGTCGATGTCGATGATGTCACCTTCGTGAACGAGTGCGATCGGGCCGCCCGCTGCAGCCTCGGGGCTCACGTGGCCGATGGCGGGACCCTTGGTGGCGCCGGAGAAGCGCCCGTCGGTGATGAGGGCAACGGACTTGTCCAGGCCCATGCCGCAGATGGCGCTGGTGGGCGTGAGCATCTCGCGCATGCCCGGGCCGCCTGCGGGGCCCTCATAGCGGATAACCACAACGTCGCCGGCGTTGATCTTGCCGCCGAAGATGGCCTCGCAAGCCTCTTCCTCGGACTCGAAGACGCGCGCCGGGCCACGATGCTTGCGCATGTCGTCGGCAACGGCCGACTGCTTCACCACGCCGCGGTCGGGCGCAAGGTTGCCATGCATAACGCGCAGGCCGCCATAGGGGCTGTAGGCGTTTTCAACGGTGCGGACCACTTCGCCGTCAACCTCGGGGCATTCCTTGATCCACTCGGCCATGGAACCATGGCAGGTGGTTGCCTCGCCGTCGAGCAGGCCGTGGCGGCCCAGCTCGCCGATGATGGCGGGGATGCCGCCGGCAGCGTTCAAATCCTCGATGTGCAACGGGCCGGCAGGCGCGATGCGGGTGATGTTGGGAACCTGACGGCAAACCTCATCCCAGTCGTCCATGGTGATGGGGCAGCCTGCCGCATGGCTGATGGCAGTAAGGTGCAGCATGGTGTTGGTGGAACCGCCGAAGGCCATGTCGAGCGCCATGCCGTTGCGGATGGAGTGCTTGTTGATGATGTCGAGCGCGGTGATGTCCTTTTCCACCAGCTCCATCACCTTCATGCCGGCATGCTTCGCCAAGCGGATGCGCTCGGAGTACACGGCCGGGACGGTGCCGTTGCCGGGAAGGGCGATGCCCAGGCCCTCGGAAAGGCAGCAGATGGAGTTGGCGGTGAACATGCCCGAGCAGCTGCCGCAGGTGGGGCAAGCCGTGTTCTCGAGCCACTTGCATTCCTCTTCGGTCATGGTGCCGGCGGTTACCTGGCCCACGGCGTCGAAGAGGCTGTTCAAGTCGGTCTGGTTGCCGCACTTGTCGTGACCGGCCAGCATCGGGCCGCCGGAAACCAGCACCGTGGGGATGTTCAGACGGCAGGCCGCAAGCAGCATGCCGGGGACGATCTTGTCGCAGGAGGGAATAAGCACCAGGCCGTCGAAGGCATGGCCCTTAACCACGCATTCAACCGAGTCGGCGATAACCTCGCGGCTGGTAAGCGAGTAGTGCATGCCGTCGTGGTTCATGGCAATGCCGTCGCACACGCCGATGGTGGTTGCCTCCAAGGGGGTGCCGCCCGCCATGCGCACGCCAGCCTTAACCGCGTCGGCGATCTTGTCCAGGTGGTTGTGGCCGGGGATAACGTCGTTGGTGGAAGAGATAACGGCGATGAGAGGGCGCTCCAGCTCCTCGTCGGTCAGGCCGTCGGCCTTCAGCAGGCTTCGGTGCGGTGCACGTGCAAGGCCTTTCTTGATAGCATCGCTGCGCATCTGATCACGCCCCTTTCTTTCGGGCTCTTGTGGGCTCATGCTCGCGGGCGAACCCGCGCATAAAAAAATCCTGTGCAGCAGACTGCATCAGGACCACAAGCAAGGGGGATGACCATATCCCACCGACCGGTAACGGGGCCGCCGATTCAGCCTACTGACCCACCACCGCCTCGGAGATCGTCCGCGGAGAATGGCGAATGTTCAGGCAGAACAGCTCAGAGGTGCCTTTCGGACCGTCCAACCGCTGGCTTCCAGCAACCGCCAGCTCTCTGTGGGAAGGATTCGTCCCTACTTTTCCTCGTCAACGCTTTTCAATGACTGCAACTATAGCACCGATACAGGGGCTTAGCAGAAGTTTATTTCGATTGGCGAACTTTTCTACGCCGCCACCACAGCAGGGCCGGAGAAGCGGCAACGGGAAGCATAGCCGCGATGCGGGCCTGCCTACGATTCGAGCTTGGGCAGGGGCTTGCCATCGCGCCGGCGCACCACGCAGCCCTGGCGCACCAGTTCCGCCACCACCGATTCGGCCAAGAACGGCAGGCGCTCGTTCACCTTGGGTGTGAGCCCCTCCACGAAGTCGGCCGGTTCGAGGTTCTGCACCTGCATGCCGTAGCACATGCCCTCGCAGGAATAACCCAAAAGCAGCGCGGCATCGAACAGGTCGGCCAGGCGCGTGTCGTGCAGGGAAGTGCGCGCGCCGCACGTGCGGGCGATGTCGTGGGGCTGGTAGCGGAACACCGTGCCAGGCTCCTCGCCCGAATCGTCCACCGCATCGACCGAGATCATGAAATCGTACTGATCCACCTTGCCCACCATGTCAAGGCTCATGCAGCCCACGTCGAACAGGTCCACGTTTTCGGGTACCTCGTATTCTTGGTTGATCAGGTCGTAGGCGGCGGGGCCCACCCCATCGTCGAGCATAAGGCGATTGCCCACGAAGAATACCGCGATGCGCTTCATGCTATGCCCCCATCGTGGGACGGATAGCAAGGTTGTAGTAGGTTGCCGCTGCGATCATCACCACTGCCAAGGCCACCATGGCAACCGCCCACTTCTTCTGGCTGGCCAGGTACTCTTCCTTGGTCTTGCCCATCTTCAGCGCACGTTGGCAGGCATAGCCCTGCCCGGCACGGGCGAACACCACCGTCACGAAGGCCAACGCAGCAGCGGCGAGCAACGCCAGGGCAACCGTGAGCGGCTCGGGGTTGCAGTAAGCGCCGTAGAGCAGGTTGTCCATCAGCAGCCACACCGGGTAGTACAGGATGGCCAGCCAGATGCCGTTTGCCGCACCCCAGATGGGAGGCATGAACAGCGCCCCGATGTTGATGGCGGGCAGGCCATCCATGATCTTCTCTTGGGCCTTCTGGTAATCGTTCTTGCTGGTTTGCTTCTCGCGGTTCGCCATGATGCTCGCTTTCGTGGGGGGATGGGCGGGGTTGCCTAGTAGTCGTTGGCCGCCGGCGAGTTCATCCAATCCTGGTAGAACTCCTCGAACGCGCCTGCCTTGATGGCTGCCCGGGCGGTGTCCATCAGGTGCAGGAGGAAATACAGGTTGTGGATGCTCAGCAGCACGCTGCCCAGCATCTCGTTCTGTTTTACCAGATGGCGGATATACGAACGGCTGTGGGTTCGGCAGGTGGGGCAATCGCACTGCGCATCGAGCGGGCCGAAGTCGTGCACGTACTTGGCGTTGCGCATGTTCATACGGCCCTGGCTGGAAAACGCCGTGCCCATGCGTGCCGTGCGGGTAGGAAGCACGCAGTCGAACATGTCCACGCCCTCATGCACTGCCCGAACCAGGGTGGTGGGGTTGCCCACGCCCATAAGGTAGCGGGGCTTGTTTTCCGGCAGGGCGCGGGCAACTTCGCCCAGCGTCTCGAACATGGTTTCGTGGCTCTCTCCCACCGAATAGCCGCCGATGCCGAAGCCGGCGAAGTCCTTGTGCCCGGAAGCCAGGCTCTCCTGCCCTATCTCGCGCAGGCGGCGGATGGACTCCAGGCGAAGGTCCAGGTTCATGCCGCCCTGGCAGATGCCGAACAGCGCCTGGTCTTGCCGGGTATGCGCGGCAAGGCAGCGCTTTGCCCACATGGCAGAAAGGTCCACCGCGCGGGCAACGAACTCGCGCGTGGCCGGGTACGGTGGGCACTGGTCGAGCTGCATGATTATGTCGGCGCCCAGCTTCTGCTGGATCTCCATGTTCAGCTCGGGCGTCCAGCGGATCTTGTCGCCGTCGTAGATGGACTTGAAGGTAACGCCGTCGTCATCGAGCTTGCGCGTGTCTTCCAGGCTGAATATCTGGAAGCCACCGGAATCGGTGAGCATGGGGCCGTCGTATGCACAGAACCTATGCAAGCCGCCGGCCTCTTCCACCAAATCGGCACCTGGGCGCATGGCCAGGTGGTAGGTGTTGGAAAGCACGATCTGCGAGCCCAGCTCTTTGAGCATCTGCGGGCGGATGCCCTTCACCGTGGCGCTGGTGCCCACCGGCATGAACAGCGGGGTTTCCACCGTGCCGTGGGCCGTTTCGAAATGACCGGCGCGGGCGTGGCCGCACTGGGCGTCTACGTGGTACTCGAACAGGGCCATCTACTCACACTCCGGAAGGTCTTCTGCAAACTGGGCGAACTGCGCCAGGCTGCCGTGCTTCACCGATTCGATGTCGAACCCGTCGGGGTCAAGCAGCCAATCGGTGACCAGGTACCCATCGCAGCCCAGCTTCATGGCCGCCAGGTCTTCGCGGGTGTTGTTGCCAACCATAAGCACCTGATCGGCGGCGAACCCCACGGCATCCAGGTTCTCCCGGTAGTAGGCAAGGCGGGGCTTGGTGCTGGTGGAATTGCCGTACGTGGTTATGCGCGCAAACGAGCTTGCGGGCACGCCTGCCCATTCCAGGCGCTTTTCCACCGCAACACGCGGGAACAGCGGCATGGTGGTAAGGAACAGCGTGTAGCCCTTTTCGTGAAGCGCGGCAACCGCGCGGGCGGCATCGGGGTTGGGGTTGGGCACCAAGGAGCCAAGGCGGCCGAAGTGCACGTCATAGTACTCGTCCATGAAGCGCTGGTATTCGCCCAACTCGCCTTCGCCCATCTGCTCCATGAAGGTGTTCCAGTAACGCTCACAGTTCTTGCCGCCCTGGGAATCTATCATGTTGCGCACGCCGGCGTTCAATGCATGGACGAACCGGCGCGGATCGTAGCCGCGCGACTGCGCGAAGGCCGATATGTCGGCGAAGTACTGCTTCAGGAAATGGTCCATGTCTATGGGCAGAAGCGTTCCATCAAGGTCGAAGAACACGGCCTTGTAGCTGCGTTGGGGCATTGTGGGCATTCCTTCCACGGGGCTGCCTGGGATAGATCAGGTGCTAGTATAGGTGAGGTTGGAAGGAGCATAAGACGATCCTATGAAATTACTACTTCACGCCTGCTGCGGGCCGTGCTCCCTGGAGCCTACGCGCATCCTGGCAGAAGCCGGGCACGACATAACCATCGCCTACCTCAATTCCAACATCGCCCCCGCCACCGAATACGACCATCGCCTGCAAACCCTGCTCGGTTGGGCGCGCAGCGAGGGCATCCCCGTGATAGAGGGCCCCTACGAGCCCGAACGCTGGCAGCAAGCCATACGGCAAGCCTGGGACGGCACCGCCGAGCATCGCGAAGACCGCTGCCGTGCCTGCTACCGCATCCGCCTGGAGGAACTGGCACGCTACGCGCACGAGCACGGCTTCGAGGGCATCGGCACCACCCTTGCGGTAAGCCCCTACCAGTACACGCAGGTAATCGCCGAGGAGCTGGAACGCGCCGCAGCCCCCTACCCCGACCTGGAAGCGGTGTTCCAAGACTTCCGCCCCTTCTACCCTCAGGCAACCATCCGCAGCCGCGAGCTTGGCATGTACCGCCAGAACTACTGCGGTTGCGCCTATTCCGATGCGGAAGCCGCCGCTGAACGGGCCGAGCGCAAAGCTGCGCGCAAGGCCGCCAAGGCGAAAGAGAAACGAGAGAAACTGATGAACATGCGTACCGACGACTTCGACTACGACCTTCCCGAAGAGCTTATCGCCCAAGAGCCCGCAGCCGAACGCGACGGATGCCGCATGCTGGTTATGAAGCGCGCCAACGGCGCCTTGCACGACGAGGTTTTCCGCGACATCATCAACCACCTGAAGCCGGGCGACCTGCTTGTTGCCAACGAGACGCGCGTCATGCCCGCACGCCTCTTGGGCACCAAGCGCAACACCGGCGGCCAAGCCGAGGTGTTCCTGCTGCGCGAGCGCTTCGACGTAGAGCCGAAAACCGGCTCTTCAGCCATCTGGGAGGTGCTGGTGCGCCCAGGCAAGCGCCTGAAGCCCGGCACCGGCGCGCAAGTGGATTTCACCGACAAGGATGGCGAAGTGGTGCTTTCCGCCGAGATCATCGACTGGGTTGAAAACGCCGAGAAGGGCGAGCGCCTGGCGCGTCTTACCACCCCGTTGCCATCGCTCGACGATGCCCTGCATCGCGCGGGCCACACCCCCCTTCCGCCTTACATCAAGAACTACGCCGGCGATGAGGAGCTGTACCAAACCGTGTTCATCCGCGAAGAACGCAGCGCCGCAGCACCCACGGCTGGCCTGCACTTCACGCCCGAG
>CAVDDI010000080.1:0-7744 GCA_963607675.1 bacterium
AACGAGGGGAGAAGGTGGGAGAAAATCCCAATTTTTATTGCGGGGTGGGAAGGGGTGGCCTAAAATAACCTTCACGAGATACCCCAAGGAAGGAGGGAGGCATGAACGAGCTTCTTGGCGAATTCGGTCGCAAGATCGATGCCAAGGGACGCTTGTCTTTGCCTGCCGATTTCCGCAAGGAACTCTCGGAGGATCTCAGGATCACCCTCAGCATCGATGGCAGCTGCCTCTACATCTTCGAAACGGAAGACTTCAACAAATGGGTTGCCAGTCTTTTCGAGGCTCAGGGCGGCTTCAACGTCGGCAACGCGATGATGGTTCGCCAAAGAACGCTGTTGAACGCTCGCGCCGGCAAGTGCGAGATCGACAACGTTGGCCGCATCAAGGTTGCTGCTTCGCTTCGCGAGGCGGCTGGCCTCGACAAGGACGTCGTCGTCATCGGCAACGGTGATCGTATCGAGATCTGGGACGAAGAGCGCTGGAACCAGTTCATGCTCGACACGGATCTTTCCTCGCTGTGCATGTAGCTGGCTTTGGTGCGTGAACGATGACAAACGAATATCGGCATATTCCCGTCCTGCTTCCCGAGTGCATGAAGTACTTGAAGCTTTCCCCTGGAAAGCGCTACGTTGATGCGACCCTCGGCGGGGCAGGGCATTCCCTGGAAGCCGCAAAGCTCATAGGCCCTGAAGGCCACCTTATCGGCATCGACCAAGACGCGGTTGCCCGAGCAGCCGCATCCGAGCGCTTGGCCGCCCTGCCTGATCCGGTTCGCCCCAAGGTGGATGTGCTTGCCGGCAACTTCGGGGATTTGGATTCCCTTCTTGTTTCTGCCCAGGTTCCCTCCATCGACGCCATCTTGTTCGATATCGGGGTTTCATCGGTGCAGATAGACACACCTTCTCGTGGCTTCTCCTTCAAGGAGACCGGTCCTCTTGATATGCGGATGGATTCGAGTAATTCCACACTAACCGCAGCTGAGATCGTCAACACCTACAACGCAGCAGATCTCACTCGAATCATCCGTAACTATTCCGACGAGAAGTGGGCAAGCCGTATCGCAGAGTTCATCGTGGCGGCCCGCGAAGAGGCGCCGCTTGAAACGAGCGAACAGCTCGTTGAGGTCATCAAGGCCGCTGTGCCCGCTTCGGCGCGTCGCGCTGGCGGCCATCCGGCCAAGCGGACGTTCCAAGCCTTGCGCATAGAGGTGAACGGCGAGCTCGACGTGCTGAAAAGCGGCTTGGAGTCGGCGGTTCGCTGGCTGGCTCCGGGCGGTCGCATCGCTGTGATCAGCTATCACTCGCTGGAAGATCGCATCGTGAAAGACTTCTTCCGCGAGTACTCGAAGGGATGCACATGCCCGCCGGACCTTCCGGTGTGCGTTTGCGGGAACAAGCCGATACTCAAGGTTGTCACGCGCAAGCCCGTGCTCCCAACCGAAGAAGAAATACAGCGCAATCCTCGTTCGCGCAGCGCAAAGCTCAGGGTGGCCGAGCGCTTGGACGAGAATGCATGAACGGAACGCCCTTTAAGAACCAGTAACGCAGCAGGGAGGTGAGCAGATGTCCGGCATGCCCGCATATCGCTATGACCATGCAATGGCCCAGCCTTCCCGCCATGCGCAGCCCACGCCTTCCGTGCGTGTGGTCCGTGGCCGCAAGCACTCTGTTTACCCCACGCTTTCCGACCTCCACGTCCTTGCCATCAAGGTGGGCGTTGCCCTTTTGGCCGTGTTCCTGGTAATCGGGTTCGTACGCGTTGCCCTGGCATCGGCCGCCTACAGCACCGCTTCCGAGGCAAGCAGCCTTCGCGCTCAGATCTCCGATGCGCGCACTACGGGCGAATCCCTTGCCGTTCAGGAAAGCCTGCTTTCCAGCCCAAGCAACATCCGCACTGAGGCGGGCAACCGCCTTTCCATGACGTCGGGCTCGGCAACGGAAGCCATGACGCTTTCCGTCGACCCTGTTGCCATCGATTCTGATGGCAACCTTTCCTTTGCGCAAAGCGTCGCCCGCCTTGCTTCCCAGGGGTAGTTCCCATGGATTATCGGCCCCCTCGGCAGACGGGCTATCGCGAACAGCGCACGCGCAGCGGCCAACGCCCTAGGCCCCCGCATGCCAACCGCGACCGCCGCCCCCATGCCCCTTCTGCCTCGGGGATGGACCATAGCATGTTCGAAGGCCGTCTGAACTGGCTTATCCTCCTGTTCGGCGCATTCGCCATCATCCTGCTGGGGCGCCTGGTGTGGCTTCAGGTGATAGACGCGCAGAGCAACCTCGATCGCGGAAGCTCGCGCGAGGTCACCGTTGACGTGCAGGCCCGCCGCGGCACCATCTACGACCGCAACGGCACCATCCTGGCAACCACCGTCGATGCCTACAATGTGTTCTGCCATCCCCATATGGTGGATACCGGCAAGGTAGACGAGCTGGCCAATGCCCTTTCCGCCGCGTTCGGCGGCGAAGCCCAGGAGTACAAGGACAAGATCACCCAGGACACGAACTTCGTCTACCTGTACAAAGGGTCCGACGAAGACGGGATGAAGAAGATCAAGGAACTGGGCATCGATGGCGTCGATTTCGAGAAAACCACCAAGCGCGTGTACCCATGCGGTTCGGTGGGAAGCCAGATCATCGGTGTGCTGAACTCCGATGGCCAGGCGCTTACCGGCCTGGAGCTGTACTACAACGATATCCTGGCCGGCACCGCCGGGCGCAAGACCACCGAGTACAGCAAGGAAGGCGTTCCCGTTCCCGGTACCGAGCAGGTTACCGCAGAGGTTGTCGACGGCAGGGACATCGTTCTCTCCATCGATGTGGAGATGCAGGAAAAGCTCGAGGAATCGCTTGCCGTTCGCGTCGAGGAGGTTCAGGGCAAAACCGGTTCCGCCATCCTGATGGATTCCGCCACCGGGGAGATCTACGCATGCTCATCTTCGCCCACCTTCGACATCACCAACATGACGGAAGTGAAGGAAGGTGCCACCAACCTCTCGGGCATTTCCTCTGCCTACGAGCCGGGATCTATCATGAAGCCGCTTACGATGCTCGCTGCGCTTTCCGACGGCAAGGTGAACTCTGACTCGAAGTACTATTGCCCCAACAGGCTCACCGTGGACGGCTACACCATCACCGACTCCCATTCGCGCGAGTCTCAGGACATGACGGTTACCGACATCATCGCGGAATCGTCGAACGTGGGCATTTCCCTGGTGGCGCAGGACCTTACCTTCTCGCGTCTGTACGACTATATACAGCAGTACCAGCTGTGCCAGAAGACGGGCGTCGACTACCCTGGCGAAGCCTCGGGTAGCGTTGCCGCACGTGACAAATGGACAGAAGTTCAGGGCTACAACATCAGCTTCGGCCAAGGCCTTACCACTTCGCCCATAGAGATGGTGCGTTTCTACGGCGCCTTGGCGAACGACGGCATTGCCTGCACCCCGCACTTCTTGGTGGATGTGCCCAGCGAAGACAGCCCCCGCACATATGAAACCGCCCAGATAACCGACAGGGTTGACTGCATCACCAGCCTGGAGGGCATGATGCAGCAGGTGGTGGAGCGCGGTACCGGCACCGATGCCCAGATAGACGGCTACCGCGTGGTGGGCAAGACGGGCACGGCCGAGATCGCATCGGAATCGGGTGGCTACCAGCAGGGCATGTACAACCTCTCGTTCGTGGGCTACCTGCCCGACACATCCACCAACCTGGTGTGCTTTGTGGGGGCTACGGATGTTCCCGGCGAGAGGAAAACCGTCCCTGCGTTTCGGGATATAATGGCGTTTGCGATTGATCGCTACAACATCACTCAGAATTGAGGTTCCTATGACCCAGAAGACATGCGGAGAGCTATTCTCGGGCATTGACTGCACCATCATCGGCAACGCCGACGAACCTGTTTCCGGCATTGCCTACCGAAGCGACGCGGTAGTGCCCGGCGATGCGTTTTGCTGCATCGTCGGCCTGAAGAGCGACGGCCATTCCTATGCGCAGGATGCCATCGACCGCGGGGCGCGCGTGCTCATCGTGGAGCGCAAGGTGTACCTGGCCGATGCCTCTGATGTCACCGAGGTTGTGGTGAAGGATTCCCGCAAGGCCATGGCGCGCATGGCTTCCCGCTTCTACGGCGAGCCCAGCAAGGCGTTTTCCCTGGTGGGAATCACGGGCACCAACGGCAAGACCACCACAACCTACCTGGTAGACCATATTGCCCAGGCCCTTGGCAGCCGCACCGGCCTTATCGGCACGGTGGGTATCTCGGTTGACGGCGAAAGCCATCCCTCCACCCATACCACGCCCGAGTCGCCCGACCTGCAGGCCCTGTTCGCGCAGATGCGCGATGCCGGCTGCGGCGTGGTTTCCATGGAGGTGAGCTCGCATGCGCTCGACCTTGACCGCACCTGGGCCACCGACTTCGCGGTAACCGCCTTCACGAACCTCACGCAAGACCACCTTGACTACCACAAGACCTTCGAGTCGTACTTCGCCGCCAAGGCACGCCTGTTCTCCAAGGACTACCCGGCCAAGCGCGTTATCAACATCGAGGGCAAATGGGGCAAGGAGCTGCTGAAGTGCTGTTCCGCCAACGAAGACGCCATCGTGACCACCGGCTTCGACGCCTCTGCCCAGATCCATCCGGTGAACGTTGAGTACGGCGTTTCCAGCACCACGGTAGAGCTTTCCGTGCGCGGCACCGTGCACAAGTTCACCTATCCGCTGGTGGGCCGCTTCAACGTTGAAAACGTCATGATGGCGTTCGGCATCGCCCTGCAGCTTGGCTATTCGCCTTCCGCCATCGCCGAGGCCCTGCGCGATGCGCCGGCCATCCCTGGCCGCCTGCAGCGCATCAAGGCCGAAAACGATGGCGGTGTTTCGGTGTACGTCGACTATGCCCACACACCCGATGCGCTCGAGAACGCCATCGCCTCCGTTTCCTCGCTGGTGGAAGAGGGGCATCGTACCCTGGTGGTATTCGGTTGCGGCGGCGACCGCGATGCCAGCAAGCGCCCCATCATGGGCAAGGCGGCGCTGGCAGCCGATTACGCCGTGGTGACCTCCGACAACCCGCGCACGGAAGACCCGCAGGCCATCATCGACGACATCGTGGACGGCATGCGCGAAGGCGAGGGCCGCTACGACGTGGTGCCCGACCGTGCCCAGGCCATCGAGCGCGCCATCGCCCATGCCAAGGCCGGCGATGCCGTGCTCATCGCGGGCAAGGGCCACGAGGATTACCAGATCGTGGGCACCGAGAAGCACCATTTCGATGACCGCGAAGTGGCCACCGCTGCGCTTCAGAAGGTGTTCGGATAACCACCATGCAGTTCACTATCAACAAGCTGGCCTCTGTTCTGGAGGCCCAGGTCGTGGTGCCCGCCGCTAACGGCGAGTGCGTTGCGGGCAGCATCACCTGGGATTCACGCGAAGTGATGCCGGGCAGCCTCTACGTTGCCCTTCCCGGCGAAAAGGTGGATGGGCACTCGTTCATCCCTGCCGCGTTCCAGGCCGGCGCCGTTGCCGCGCTTGCCATGAGCGCCCCTAGCCAGGAAGCCCTGGCCGCCGCAAGGCAGGCGGGTGGCGCCATACTGCTGGTCCATTCCACCTTCGAGGCGTTCCCGATGTTGGCGCGCGCGTGGCGCGAATGCCTGAAGGGCCAGGTGATAGCCCTTACCGGGTCTATGGGCAAAACCACCACGAAGAACCTCACGCGCGATGTGCTTTCCATGGCGCTTTCCGGCACCGCAACCAAGGCGAACCAGAACAACGAGCTGGGCGTTCCGCGCACGGTGCTGGATGCCTCGGCTGAAAACGACTTCACCGTGGTGGAGATGGGCATGCGCGGCTTGGGGCAGATCTCCAGCTTGGTGAGCTTCGTGCGTCCCAGCGTTTCGGTTATCACGAACGTGGCCGAGTGCCATCTTGAGCTGCTGGGCTCGATGGAGAACATCGCCCATGCCAAGGCCGAGGTGCTCGAGACGCTTCAGGCCGGCAATGTTGCCGTGCTGAACGCCGCCGATGCCTTCACGCCGAAGATCCGCGAATGGCAAAGGCTCGAAGAGCGCGGCATAGAGGTGCTGCTGTTCGATGGCACGGGCGGGGCCACCGAAAACGACGGCCTTACCGCCTACGCAACCGACATAGAGCTTGACTCCGAGGGCCGCCCTCGCTTCCAGCTGCATCTGCCAAGCGGCAGCTATCCTTGCTCGCTTGCGCTGCGCGGTTCCCATAACGTGAGCAACGCCTGCGCCGCCGCCGCGGTTGCTTGGCGCTTGGGCGTCCCGGCCCAGGGCATCGTTTCCGGCTTGGCCTCTTCGCAGGCTGAATCGGGCAGGCAGGAGGTTTCCCGTTCGAACGACGGCGTCATCGTCGTGAACGACGCCTACAACGCCAACCCCGATTCCATGTGCGCTTCCATTTCGGTGCTCTGCGCCATGGATGTGCCCGGCAAGCGTTTCGCGGTGCTGGGGGATATGGGCGAGCTGGGCTCGTACACCGAAGAGGGCCATCGCAAGGTGGGAGCCTTCGTCGCGGAATCGAACATCGATGCCCTGGTGTGCGTGGGCGAGCTTTCCCGCATGATCGCAGACGCCGCACGCGCGGCGGGACAGCCGGCCCAGAGCATCTTGCAGGCTGGAAGCCGTGAAGAGGCGCTGGCCTACCTAACCGAACATGCCGCTTCAGGGGACGCTGTGCTGGTTAAGGCATCGCATTCCATGGAGCTTGATCGTATAGCCAAGGGGTTGTTGAACTAACGATGGTTTCCTTCTCTCAGTATCCGACGTTCGTCGTCTTCCTTTCGGTGTTCCTGGGCGCCGTGGTAACGATGGTGCTCATGCCGCTGTTCATCAAGTTCCTGCGGTCCCACCTTATAGGGCAGCAGGTTCGTGCCGATGGCCCGGAAAGCCATTTGGTGAAGCAGGGGACGCCTACCATGGGCGGTATCATCATGCTCATCGCTGCCACAGTGGTGGTTGCGATCCTGGCTGAACCTGTGCCCGAGACCTGGCTCATCTTGGCCGCCGTGCTTCTTACCGGTGCGCTGGGCCTGTTCGACGATGCTTCCAAGGTCGCCCATGAGCGTTCCTTGGGCCTTACCCCGAAGGCGAAGCTGGTGGGGCAGTTCGTTATCTCCACGGCGTTCGTGCTTGCTGCGGTGAACTGGCTGGGCGTTGCCCCCACGGTGGAAATCCCCTTCGTGTTCACGTTCGACTTGGGCATACTCACCACAACGCTGCCCATCGACGTTCCCGCTGGCGGGCAGTTCGCCATCCCCTGGCTCTATGTGCTCTTCGCCGACATCCTGCTTATGGGCATGAGCAACGCCACCAACCTCACCGATGGCCTGGACGGCCTTCTAGGCGGCACCTTCATGGTTGTTGCCGTGGTCATGGCCGCCATCACCTTCCGCGCCGGCCTGCTTGACTCGGCCATCATCGCCGCAGCGCTTGCCGGTTGCTGCATCGGCTTCCTTTGGTTCAATTCGTACCCGGCCGATATCTTCATGGGCGACACCGGCTCGCTGGCCATGGGTACCGCCCTGGGCTGCCTGGCCATCGTCTCGAAAACCGAGGTGCTGGTGCTCATCATCGGCGGCCTGTTCGTGGTAGAGGCCCTTTCGGTGATAATCCAGGTGGGGTACTTCAAGCGCACCCGCAAGCGCCTGTTCCTCATGGCACCGCTTCACCACCACTTCGAGAAGAAGGGCTGGAGCGAGGTTAAGGTGGTTATCCGCTTCTGGATCA
>CAVDDI010000081.1:0-7724 GCA_963607675.1 bacterium
CGATATGGTGGTGTGCGACCTGAGCTTCATCGGCCTTGCACAGCTGGCGGGGGTCTTCGCCGGTCTCTGCGACGAGGGCAGTGCCTTCTTGGGTCTGATCAAGCCCCAGTTCGAAAGCCAGCATGAGGAAACCGACCATGGCATTGTTCGCGACCAAGCTGTTCGGCAGCGGGTTGTGGAAGAGGTCTCAGCCGCCCTTCAGGATGTCGGCTTTTCCGTCAATGGTGTGGTTGAATCGTCTATCAAGGGCGCTGAGGGCAATATCGAGTTCCTGGTATATGCAACGTTCTGCCCCCAAGGTATCCAATGAGGTGGCTTCAGTGAGGGTGACCTGCAGCGATGATCTTATGGCTTACATGCAGCGAAAGGGCTATCACTGCATCGCCCTTGAACCGATAAGCCCCCAAGGCTGCTGCGCCGACATGACCGAGCTGCATTCCCGCTTCGTCCGAGACAAGGACGTCGATAAGCTCAAAGCGAAGAATTGCGGCGTGTTCGCCGCGCCCTTCGGGGAATTGCTCATCCTTGAAAAGGGTTTGGACGTAGATGAGGAGGTCTTCTTGGGGCTCCGTAGCTTCTTAGGCTTCAGGGACATCGTGGTGAGGGGAATCCGCCCGTTCAGCCTTTGATGGACCGCTCCGTCGGGGGGGGGCTGCAGGTCGTCATCAGTGCCGACTAAAGGTTTTGCGCTCTCGTTTCTGCTTGACCGCCTGTCTATCTTCATCGGCTCCGGTATACGCCCCCTGCTTGTTGCTTCGGCTGATTGAATTCCCACGGCGGACACAGAAAAGCTCAGGGCCAGATGGTGCATCGTGCATCATCGGGCCCTGTTCGTTCTATTCTGTTGTCTGAGGCGGTTAGTTCTTTAGGGAATTCAGGGGAGCGGGCATGCGGCCGCCGCGGTGGGCGAACACGCTGCCGGCAAACTGGTTAACCGGCATGACGGGGGCGTAGCCCAGCAGTCCGCCGAAGTCCAGCTTGTCGCCAACGCCTTTGCCGATGGCGGGAATCAGGCGAACAGCCGTGGTCTTGTTGTTGATCATGCCGATCGCGCATTCGTCGGCGATGATGCCGAAGATGGCTTCGACACTGGTGTCTCCGGGGATGGCGATCATGTCAAGGCCAACTGAGCAAACGCAGGTCATCGCTTCGAGCTTCTGCAAGCAGAGTGCTCCAGACTCGGCAGCGCGGATCATGCCAGCGTCCTCGGATACGGGGATGAAGGCGCCGGAAAGGCCGCCGACGCTGGAGCTGGCCATGACGCCGCCCTTCTTCACCGCATCGTTGAGCATGGCGAGAGCTGCGGTGGTTCCGGGGCCGCCGCATTGGCCCACGCCGATAGCCTCGAGGATCTCGGCCACAGAATCGCCTTCGGCGGGTGTAGGGGCAAGCGAGAGGTCCAGGATGCCCTTTTGAACGCCCAAGCGGCGGCTGGCCTCGCGGCTCATCAGCTCACCAGCGCGGGTGATCTTGAACGCGGTAGCCTTGATAGCCTCGGCAATGGAGGTCATGTCGGCATCTTTCGGCATGTTGCGTAGCACGTTGTTGACCACGCCTGGGCCGGAAACGCCGACGTTGACCACGGCATCGGCTTCGCCGGAGCCGTGGAAAGCGCCTGCCATGAAGGGGTTGTCCTCAACCGCGTTGCAGAACACCACCAGTTTACCTGCGCCGATGCAGTCGCGGTCGGCGGTAAGTTCGGCGGACTTCTTCACCATCTGCGCCATCTTGAATGCGGCATCCATGTTGATGCCCGCGCGGGTAGAGCCGACGTTCACGGAGGCGCAAACGTTGTCGGTGGCGGCCAAGGCCTCGGGGATTGAGTTCATCAGGTTCTCGTCGGCGCGCGAAGCACCCTTGTGGACGAGCGCAGAAAACCCGCCCACGAAATCGACCCCGACTTCCTTGCCGGCCTTGTCCATGGCGACGGCGATGGGGGAAAGGTCGGTCGCCTGGGTTGCAGCGCAGATTTCCGCGATGGGAGTAACCGAGATGCGCTTGTTCACAATGGGGATGCCGTATTCGCGCTCGAGCTGTTCGGCGGTGGGAACGAGCTTCTCTGCTGCGGTGGTCATGCGGTCGTAGACCTTCTGCGCCATGACGTTGATGTCTTCGTGGGTGCAACCGCGCAGGTTCAAGCCGAGCGTGATGGTGCGGATATCCAAGTGCTGCTTGCTGACCATAGCCAGCGTTTCGGCGATTTCCTCGGGAGTGATCTGCATGCGAAGATGCCTTTCCTGTTGGTTTCAAAGATGAGGAAAGTCTAGCACTGCCAAGGCTTGTAGGGGCGAAGCTTAACCGGCCATATACATGATGTGCATTTGTCGCCGAACGCCTTGGGTGGTTTGCCATCATGGCCTTCGCTTGCTACTATGTTTTTGCACACTGTGTTCATTAATGACCGTCTTGTTGAACTGAGCCTGTTTGGCCTGACGGTTGGGGGAGAAGAGGTTTCAGTGGCCGATGCCGCTCTGCTAAAGCAGCCCTGCGCTGCTGCGCCCTGTTCCGCGGAGGACCGCCGGATCACGCGCTCGAAGCGCGCATTGCGCATGGCGCTCATCGCCCTTATCGAGGAAAAGGGCTTCGAAGCCATCACCGTCAACGATCTTTGCTCCGCCGCTGACCTGAACCGCGGCACGTTCTACAACCATTTCCATGACAAGGACCATCTGCTCGCCACCTTCGAAGACGAGGTGATGGCCGACCTGCTCCGTCTCCAATCCCAGATGGATTCGCTCAGCGTGAAGGACGTCCTTGCCACCTGCGTTATGAAGCGGCCCTTGCCCTTCCTTGTGGAATTGTTCGACTACCTGCGCAAGCAGGGCAGCTTCCTGCATGCAGTGTTGGGGCCGGGCGGCGATGCTGCCTTCGGCCAGCGCCTGCGCGATTCCGTGTGCACCCATTTGATTCAAAGCGTCTTGCACGAGAAGTATCGGGAGAACCCCGATTCGTTCGTCGAGTATTACCTTGCCTTCTATGCCTCCGCATACCTAGGTGTCATAAACCACTGGATCGAAACCGGGATGAGGGAAACCTCCGAGGAAATGGCGCTCATTGCCATGCGCCTTCTTTTTATCAAGCCCGGCGAGCCCATTCGAATGTGAGGAGATTCCAAATGACCACCTCCGCTGATAGCTGTGCCCTTCATCTGGGCATCGACGTAGGATCAACCACAGTCAAGGTGGCTGTCCTTGATGGCGACGACCAGATCGTCTATTCCGTGTACCGGCGCCATCATGCAGACGTCCGTGCCACGGTGCTCGAGGTTCTGAAGGAGGCGTCTGCGCAGTTTCCCGATAAAGAGGTCACGGTTGCCATAACCGGCTCCGGTGGCTTGCTGCTTTCCCAGTGGCTGGGCCTGGAATTCGTTCAGGAGGTCATCGCCTCGAAGACCGCGGTAGAGACCTTTATCCCGAAGACCGACGTAGCCATCGAGCTCGGCGGCGAAGATGCCAAGATCATCTACTTCGACAACGGCATCGAGCAGCGCATGAACGGAACGTGCGCGGGCGGCACCGGAGCGTTCATCGACCAGATGGCCGCTTTGCTGGACACCGATGCCACCGGTTTGAACGAGCTTGCTCAGCGCCATACCGTGCTTTATCCGATTGCCAGCCGTTGCGGCGTCTTCGCCAAGACCGATGTGCAGCCCCTTCTGAATGAGGGCGCGAAGAAGGAGGACATCGCTGCTTCCATCTTCCAATCCGTGGTAACCCAGACCATCTCGGGTTTGGCATGCGGCAGGCCCATTCGTGGATACGTGGCATTCCTTGGCGGGCCCCTGCAGTACCTGCCTGAGCTCCGCAAGCGCTTCTACGAGACCCTCGAACTTGATGATGAGCATATCATCGTGCCCGACAATGCCCATCTGTTCGTTGCGAGCGGCTGCGCGCTCGCCGGGTCCAGCGCCAAGGCAGAGCTCCTTTCCGAGGTTGTTGAGCGCTTGGAGAACCTGGGCGATGTCCAGGGCAGCGAGGTGGTTCGCCTGCCCCCGTTGTTCCAGGACGAGGCCGATTATGCCGAATTCAAGGGCCGCCACGACAGCGAGAAAGTGCGCCGCGCCGATCTTTCGACCTATGAGGGAACCGCCTATCTGGGCATCGATGCCGGCTCCACCACCTTCAAGAGCGCGTTGATCTCGGAAGATGGTGCGCTTCTGTGGAGCAGCTACGTGAACAACAAGGGCGATGTCCTTGGTTGCGCCAAGCGCGCAGTGGCAGAGCTCTACGAGACCTTGCCTGTGGACGCCCAAGGCAAGCCAAAGGTCGAGATCGGGCACGTCACGGTTACCGGCTACGGCGAGGCCCTGCTGCTCGAGGCCCTTCGTGTTGATTCCGGCGAGATCGAGACGGTTGCCCACCTACGCGGGTCTCAGGAGATGCTTCCGGGTGTCGAGTTCATCCTCGACATCGGCGGGCAGGATATGAAATGCCTGCGCGTGAAAGACGGCGTCATCGACCATATCATGCTGAACGAGGCCTGCTCTTCCGGTTGCGGCAGCTTCATCGAGAGCTTTGCAAGCGGCCTGAACCTAGACGTTTCCGAGTTCGCTCAGAGCGCTATCAAGGCCGACCATCCTGTTGATCTTGGCAGTCGCTGCACGGTGTTCATGAACAGCCGTGTCAAGCAAGCCCAGAAAGAGGGTGCCACGGTCGGCGACATCGCTGCCGGCCTTGCGCTTTCAGTCATCAAGAACGCCCTGTTCAAGGTAATCAAGATCCGCGATCCACGTGAGGTGGGCAAGAAGGTCATCGTTCAAGGCGGCACGTTCTTGAACGATGCGGTTCTTCGTGCCTTCGAGCAGCTTGCCGAAACCAATGCCGTGCGCCCCGATATCGCCGGCAACATGGGTGCCTTCGGCGCTGCGCTTTTGGCCCGCGACCGCGCCCATCTTGCGGAGGCTCAGACCGGGCAGCGCGCACGCACGAGCATGCTCGACGTTGAGGCGCTGAAAGCGCTTGAACCCACTCATCGCAACATCCGTTGCAAGGCTTGCTCCAACCATTGCCTGCTCACCATCAACGATTTCGGTGTGGACGAGGCAACGGGCAAGCATCGTCGCTTCATCACCGGCAACCGTTGTGAAAAGGGTGCGGGCTTGGCGCAGGAAGCGGCCAAGGTGCCAAACCTGTTCGACTACAAAACCCAGCGCATGTTCGACCATTACCAGCCGCTTTCCAAGGAAGAGGCCACGCGTGCCACAGTAGGGATCCCGCGCGCCCTTAACATGTACGAGAACTATCCGTTCTGGTTCACGTTCTTCACGGAGCTCGGATTCCGGGTTGAGATCTCGGATCCGTCCACAAAGAAAACCTATGAAGCAGGCATCGAGTCCATGCCGTCTGAGAGCGTGTGCTACCCGGCAAAGCTTTCCCATGGGCATATCATGAACTTGCTCGAAAAGGACATCGACTTCATCTGGATGCCCTGCGCGAAATACGAGCGTATGGAAGACGAAACCGCAGGCAATCATTTCAATTGCCCCATCGTCATGAGCTATTCTGAGGCCTTGAAGCTCAATGTCGATGCCTTGAACGAAACCGACATCCAGTTCCTGAACCCCTTTGTTCCGTACCACATGAAGGACAAGCTGAAAGAACGTCTGTACATCGAGCTCGTCCAAAAGCATCCTGAGCTCATGGGGTCGGGAGCCGCACCCACCCAGGCCGAGGTTGATGCTGCGGTCGATGCGGCTTGGGCTGAAGACGAGCAGGTTCACGAGGATATCCATAACAAGGGCATGGAAACCCTTAAGTGGATCGAAGATCATGGCGTCCACGGAATCGTGCTTGCCGGCCGCCCTTACCATGGCGACCCTGAGATCAACCATGCCATCCCTGAGCTCCTTACCAGCTTCGGCCTGGCGGTGTTCACCGAGGATTCCGTTGCGCACCTGGGGCAGGTGGAGCGTCCGCTTCGTGCAGTCGACCAGTGGATGTACCATACCCGGCTCTACCGAGCCGCTAAGGTGGTAACCCAGCGCGACGACCTGGATATGATCCAGCTGAACAGCTTCGGCTGCGGCTTGGATGCAATCACCACCGACCAGGTGCAGGAGATCCTGGAGGGCTCGGGCAAGATATACACGGTTCTTAAGATCGATGAGGTATCCAACCTGGGTGCGGCGCGCATCCGTGTGCGCAGCCTGCTTGCCGCGCTGAAGGACCAAGCGGACGAGCGCGCCGAGCAGGGTGCCGTTGCCGGAGGTTGCCCGGTTTGCGGTATCGACGCCGATCGTCTGGAGGCAGACGTCGCCGCGCGCGAGGCTGCCATCGAAGCCAAGAGCGGGAACCGAGAGGCCCAGGCCGGTGCGGCTGTTGCTTCCGAGCTCGCCAGGGGGAACAATTCTTCGCTTACCGGAGCGCATTCACGTGATGCCGAGAGCACGGCTTTTGAGAAGGTGCAGTTCACGCAGGAGATGAAGGATGCTGGCTACACCATCCTGTGCCCGCAGATGGCCCCGATCCACTTCGATCTCCTTGTGCCTATCTTCCGAGCAAACGGATACAACCTGGAGCTGCTGCCTGCCGTTGACCATGGCGCGGTCGATGCTGGCCTGAAATACGTCAACAACGATATCTGCTACCCCTCCATCCTGGTTACCGGTCAGATCATGGAAGCGGTTACCTCAGGTCGCTATGATACCGACAAGCTTGCCGTCATCATCACGCAGACCGGTGGCGGCTGCCGTGCCACCAACTACATCTCGCTTATCCGCAAGGCGCTGAAGGCTGCGGGCTTGCCCCATATCCCAGTGATCTCGCTTGCATTCAAGAAGCTCGATGAATCCAACCCCGGATTCAAGGTCACGGCAACCATGCTGTACAACGCAATCTTCGCTTTGGAGTACGGCGACCTCTTGATGCAGTGCCTGTACCGCACTCGACCCTATGAGATGGAGCCTGGCGCGGCCCAGCATCTGTTCGATTACTGGATGGCCAAGTGCAAGGCCCAGGTTCAGGAAGGCGAGAAGTTCGGTCGGTACAAGAAAACCGTCCGAGCCATCGTGGAGGATTTCGACAGCCTTCCGTTGCAGGGGGAGGGAACGAAACCACGTGTGGGCGTCGTAGGCGAGATCTTGGTGAAGTTCCATCCTACGGCCAACAACCAGGTGGTCGACGTCATCGAGGCGGAGGGCTGCGAGGCGGTTGTGCCGGGACTCATCGAGTTCTTCCTGTTCGGCATAGCCGGATCCATCTTCCAGCAGGAGGGCGTTGGCAAGTCCAAGAAGGGCGCCGCCGGCGCGAAGGCCGCTTTGAAGCTCATCGCCAAGTTACGCAAGCCTGCTAATGAGGCGCTTGAGAAATCCAGCCGTTTCGAGGCGCCTACCGACATCTTCGAGCTGGCAAGCTACGCCGAGGAGATCCTTTCCCTGTGCAATTCCATGGGCGAGGGATGGCTGCTGACTGCTGAGATGTGCGAGCTTATCCGCAATGGCGCCCCCAACATCGTGTGCGCTCAGCCGTTTGCCTGCTTGCCGAATCATGTGGTGGGCAAGTCGGTGATCAAGGAGCTGCGCCGCCGCTACAAGGGCACCAACATCGTTGCGGTCGATTACGACCCCGGCGCTTCCGAGGTGAACCAGCTGAATCGTATCAAGCTCATGATCAGCGTAGCCAAGGCCAACTTGGAAGAGCAGCAGCGCGACCATGGCAAGGCCCAAGGCAGCACTCAGGAATTCCGCACCGAAGACGAGGTGGAAACCACCAAGGCATAATGCCTCC
>CAVDDI010000082.1:0-7721 GCA_963607675.1 bacterium
GTCCAAGAACAGGGTGCGCGGCACATGCGTTTCTACGAACTCGTTTTCCTCGGGCGTGAGTATCGCCTTCGTCCGAGGGTTACGCAGCACCTCGAAGATCTGCTTGTCATGCACCAGGTGTCCCGCGAAGCTCCCGATAAGGGCAACCGCCTCATGGCGGCAGGCCTCGATAAGGGCCTGCGATTCGTCCCAGTGCTCCAACACGTCGTTGGTCACGCTGCGCCGCCAGATGGCATGCACGGGAAGCCCGTCGGCATCGCAGAGCATGTGCCCGTCGAAGGAAAGGTCGCGCACGTCGCACACCACGCATTCGTACCCGTAGCGGGCGAAGTGCTGCGAGAACACCTTGAACTCGTCAACCACGCCGCATTCGAGGTAGTCGCAGATGGCGAAGCGCGCCCCTGGCACGAAGTGCTTCGAGTGCTCGAAGATGCGGATGAACTCGCGCACCCACGAATCGAATAGCTCGGTTTGCTGCACCGTATGGCGCTCGGCGAAGGCCTGGAACGTCTTGGTTTCCCAGATGCTGTTGGTGATCTCGCGGTTCTCGTTCATGCCGGCCGATCCATCGCCGTTGAACTCGCAGAAGCCGCAGGCAAGGTCGTCCTCGTTCAGGAACACGTCGATGCGTGCGAAGGGCAGGGGGTCGGCATAGCCTCGCGGCAGAAGCACCAGTTCCTTCAGGCGCTCATCGAAGCTGAACACATCGCGGTACTCGGGGGTGGCCTGGTAGTGCTCAATCACCTTGCAGAGGATGCGATGGGTGGTTTCCGCCACATACCGCAGCGCCTCCCAGCTTTCGTCGTTGTACAGGCGCGGCACGAACGAAGAGGCAACCACCTTATGGTGCACGATGGCCGTGGAACCCTGCATGTAGGAATAGGCGCTGCGACGCCCGGGGATGTCGCCGTCCAGCTCGTCGGCGATGGCGAAGTACTCTTCGGTGAGCTCTGCGTTGCTTTTCATGTGCGCCCTTCCTGTTGGACCGTAGGGGGAAGTGCTTCCATGATAAGGCCGTGCGGGCCGTCGCCGAAGAGCGGCTACGAAAGCTTCACGCGTTTGCCTATGGTGCCGGATATGCCGCTTACCACGTTGTCGCTCAGCAGTTCCACCATCTCGTCGAAGGGGACGTCCTTGCCTTTGTACAGCCAGTACAGGTACGAGTTCAGCACACCGCCCAGGTAGAACTCGATCAGGATGCCCAGGTGCTCTTCCCGACCCTCGGAAAGCGGGCCAGTTTGGGACATGATGCGCTCTTTGGCAACGGTGGTCCATATGCGGAGGAACTCGTTCATCGGGATGTTGCCGGCAACAGTGCGCAGCTGTTCGCGCGTGAACGGCAGCGAAGATTCCACCGCTGCCAGCAGATGGCGCGTGTACAGGGTGGGATCGCTGATGAAGTCGCGGATATCCATCCCGCGAGAGCTCTCCTCCATCTGTGTGCGAACGACATCTTCCAGCAGTGCCTCGATGGAGGAATAGTGCGTGTAGAACGTCTTGCGGTCAACGTCGGCGCGTTTCGCCAGGGCAGTGATGGTGATCTTGCTGTAGTCGGTTTCCATCAGAAGCTCGGCGAATGCCTCGCGGATGGCATTGCGCGTGCGCAGCACACGGCGGTCTGTCTTCTTTGCCCTCATGTCCGTCATGGATAATCCCCAACTCCCCTGCATTTGGCGGCTAATGAACGATTCTGGGCTGCTTGGGTATTGAGCAAGCGCCCCAACAAAATATAATCAACAAATGTAGATAAATCAACGTTTGAGATCGAACGGGGCTTGCGCAATGCGGTGAGCGGTTATTGCCCAGGCCCAGCCCAAACGAAGACAAAGCAATACTGAGGGGGAATTGGGGAATGAAAGCAACCGACCATATCAAGAGGGCGGCGTACGAGAAGGCAGTGGATTACCTTCTTGCCGACCCAGAGAACCATATCGTGAAGATAATGGACTTGCTGGACAAGGCTGCCCCGGCCGATCTGTTCGCCAGCCAACGCCAGGCGTTCCGCGGCGCCATCGACGAGAAGAGCAACTGGTATCAGCTGCTGATGCATATCATGAACGATTTGAACCCAGAGGTCCGCGACAGCTTCATCAAGACGCTTATCATCGACGGCAACCTCATGGCGTGGCCGATTCAGGAAGCAAACCGCGACAAGTACCAGTGCAACATCCCGTGGGCCATCCTTCTTGACCCCACCAGCGCCTGCAACCTGCATTGCACCGGCTGTTGGGCGGGCGAGTACGGCAACAAGCTGAACCTGAGCCTCGATGAAATCGACTCCATCATCACCCAGGGCAAGGAACTGGGCACGCATGTCTACATCTACACCGGTGGCGAGCCCCTGGTGCGCAAGCGCGACCTCATCAAGCTCTGCGAGATGCATCCCGACTGCGCGTTCCTCTCCTTCACCAACGGCACGCTCATCGACGAGGCCTTCTGCCAGGAGATGATCCGCGTGAAGAACTTCGTGCCCGCCATCAGCGCCGAGGGCTTTGAAGAGGCCACCGACGGTCGCCGCGGCAAGGGCGTGTACGCAAAGGTGCAGCATGCCATGGAACTGCTGAAGTCGCACGGGCTGCCGTTCGGCGTTTCGTGCTGCTATACCTCTGAGAACTGGGACTCCATCGCCTCCGAGGAGTATTTCGACTACCTCATCGACCAGGGCGCGCTCTTCGCCTGGATATTCTCGTACATGCCGGTAGGCGTGAACTCGCCCGCGAGCCTTATGGCCAACCCCGAGCAGCGCGAGCACCTGTATCGTTTCGTCCGCGATATGCGCAAGAAGAAGCCCCTGTTCACTCTCGACTTCCAGAACGACGGCGAATTCGTGGGCGGCTGCATCGCCGGCGGCCGCCGCTACCTGCACATCAACGCGAAGGGCGATGTGGACCCCTGCGTGTTCGCGCATTACTCGAATGCCAACATACGCGAGGTCTCGCTGCTCGATGCGCTGCAATCGCCCCTGTTCATGGAGTACTACCGCGAGCAGCCGTTTAACGACAACTTGCTGCGCCCGTGCCCCATCTACGAGAACAGCGGCAAGCTTACCGAGATGGTCAACCGCGCCGGCGCCCATTCCACCGACCCCGAGGCACCCGAGGCGGTAGAGGACCTGTGCGCGAAGACCAAGCCGATGGCGGACGCTTGGAAACCCGTTGCCGAGCATATATGGGAAGACTCTTCCGAGCCCCTGTACGCGAAGCGCTGCGAGGATACCCAAGGCATGGCCGAAACGGATATGACCAAGTTCGAGCGGTTGGGCAGGAAGCGCCATCCCATGCCCGAGGGGAAGTAGGCAGGGAGCCAGCTGGGCTCACGTGCCGCCGCGCAGCTTCGCCCGGCTGCGTCCGTTTGCGTGTGGGTTGGTTGGTTTCAGGCACTGCCGCCGGCAAATCCCCCACAAGCGGTTACCATGTTGACAATCAAGAACAAGGGCGGCGCTTCGGGTGCCGCTTTTCCGGAAGGACCGAATAGATGCAGGAAGAACAGCATTCGTACCTTTTCACCAGCGAATCGGTAACCGAAGGCCACCCCGACAAGATCTGCGACCAGATCTCCGATGCCATCTTGGACGCCATCTTGGCGAAGGAGATCGAGCTGCAGGCCGCAGGTTACGTTGCCCCCGGCGGTTTCCCCGCCGATCCGAGCCAGGTGCGCTGCGCGTGCGAAACCGTGGCCACCACCGGCCTGATCATGGTTACGGGCGAAGTGCGCACCCAGGCGTACGTGGATGTTCCCGGCATCGCCCGCCAGGTTCTGCGCGAGATCGGCTACGACCGCGCCAAGTACGGCTTCGACTGCGATACGTGCGGTGTGTTGAACACCATCCACGAGCAGTCTGCCGACATCGCCCAAGGTGTCGATGAGTCGTGGGAAACCCAGAGCGGCAAGGCTGCCGATCCCTACGACCAGATCGGCGCAGGAGACCAGGGCATGATGTTCGGCTATGCCTGCAACGAGACGAAGACGCTCATGCCCATGCCCATCTACTTGGCGCATCGCTTGTCGGAGCGGTTGTCCCAGGTGCGCAAAGACGGCACCATGCCCAACTTGCGGCCCGACGGCAAGACGCAGGTCAGCGTCCGCTATATCGACGGCGTGCCCACTCAGGTTGAGAAGGTGGTTGTTTCCACCCAGCATTCCGAGGAAACCGATCCGGAAACCCTGCGCAGTGAGCTTGTTGCCAACGTCATCAAGCCGGTGTTCGATGCCGAGGGCGTGGCCGTTGCCGAGAACCTTGAGCTTTACGTGAACCCCACCGGCCGCTTCGTGGTTGGCGGCCCCATGGGTGATGCGGGCCTTACCGGCCGCAAGATCATCGTCGATACCTATGGTGGCATGGGCCGCCATGGCGGCGGTGCGTTTTCCGGCAAGGACTGCACCAAGGTAGACCGCTCCGGTGCCTATGCTGCCCGCTGGGTTGCCAAGAACGTGGTGGCTGCCGGCTTGGCGGAGCGCTGCGAGGTGCAGATCGCCTACGCCATCGGTGTGGCGCGCCCTGTTTCCGTCATGGTGCAGACCTTCGGCACGGGCAAGGTTTCCGATGCCGTAATCGAACAGGCGGTGAACAAGGTGTTCGACCTGCGTCCCGGCGCCATCATCGACGAGCTTGACCTGCGTCGTCCCATCTACCGCAAGACTGCTGCGTACGGCCATTTCGGCCGTGAGCTCCCCGAGTTCACCTGGGAACGCACCGACAAGGCAGACGCCCTGAAAGCTGCGTGCCAATAGGGCATTGCTCTTCAGCGCAGTAAAGTGAATCAATGGTAGCGCCGCTGCTATACTCGATTGCATGAGATATGCATCGGTGATACTGGACATACCCACTGCCGCGCTTGAGATGCCTTACGCTTACGCGGTGCCCGAAACCGCAGATGAGCGCCAAGCCTTGCAGCTAAGGGGAGAAGGTCCTGGCTCTAAGCGGAAGAAGCCCGTCCAGCCCACCATCGAAGACTTCCTTTCCTCGGCCGAGGATGGGCAAGGCCGCGCCGTGGATGTAGCCTCTGCGCGGCCCGACCCGGTAGCCAGTGCTCAGGTTGGCTGCCCGGTTCTGGTGCCCTTCGGTGGCCGTAAGGCGGTGGGGTTCGTTGCCGATGTTGCCGATTGCCTTCCCCAAGGCGTGGAAGCTTCCCGGCTCAAGCCCATCGAAGAGGTTTTGGGCAAGCCGTGCTTCACTGCCATCGGTGCCCAGTGCGCCCAGTTCCTGGCCGATCGCTACCTGGCGCCGTTCGCTTCGTGCATCCGGCTGCTCATGCCTCCCGGCGGTGTGCCCCGAATGGAGCGCGTGAACGGGTCTTGGCAGGTCACGCGGCCAATGGTCGCCGAAGTCGATGAGCGATGGGTCCGCCTTTGCGCTGAAGCGGCGTCTTTCAGGCCCCGTAAAGGAGCTGTGAAGCAGGAGCTTATCCTGGCAGCCCTGCGCCAGGGCGATTTGCGGGTGGCCGAATTGACCGCTGAATACGGCAACGTCTCTTCCTCTTTGAGGTCCCTTGAGGCAAAGGGCGTGGTGGAGATCTTCAAGCGCAGGCGCGTTCGTGGTTGCGCCGGGGAAGGTGAGGCCCTCCATCTTCAGGCCGCCGAGCGCCCCTGCCTCACATCCAGCCAGCAGGCGGCTGTCGATGCCATCCGCAGTGCAGCCGGGTATCATGACGGCCACGTAGTGCTTGTGGACGGGGTAACCGGTTCCGGGAAAACCGAGGTATACCTGCGCGCCATCGAGGAGGCCCTTGCGGCAGGCAGGGGAGCGGTGGTGCTGGTTCCCGAGATATCCCTTACCCCGCAGACGGTGGCGCGTTTCCGTGGCCGCTTCGGCGATACGGTGGCGGTGTTGCACTCACGCATGAGCCAAGGTGAGCGCTTCGATCAGTGGGATCTTGTCCGCGAAGGCCAAGCACGCGTCGTCGTTGGTGCGCGAAGCGCCCTGTTCGCCCCGATGGAAAACGTCGGCATCGTCATCATCGACGAAGAGCACGAAGGCAGTTACAAGCAAGACCAGGCCCCCCGTTACGTTACTCGCGATGTGGCCGAATGGGTGGCATGCGCCCATGGGGCAGTGTTGGTCCTCGGCTCTGCCACCCCTTCGCTCGAGGCGCTTCATCGTTGCCAGGTTAATGAGCGCTGGCAGCGGGTGGAAATGCCCGAGCGCGCCAACGGCAAGCCCCTGCCCGCCATCAAGGTGGTTGATATGGCGCGCGAGTTCGGCGGGGGCAACCGCTCCATGTTTTCGCGCGAGCTGAAAAATGCCCTGTTCGAGGTGCTCGACAAGGGCGAGAAGGCGGTTTTGATGCTGAACCAGCGTGGTTTCGCGCAGTTCCTCCTATGCCGTGATTGCGGCTTCGTGCCTGAGTGCGACTCGTGCTCCACCTCGCTTACCTACCACGAGCAGGCAGCCAAGCTCATATGCCATCATTGCGGCAAGGCTCGACGCGTTCCTGCCGTGTGCCCTGAATGCGGCAGCCCCTACCTCAAGCGCTTCGGCGCGGGCACTCAGCGGGTTGAAGCCGAGCTGAACATCTTGCTGGAGGGCAGGGAGTGCCGGGTTGTGCGCATGGATGCCGACACCACCTCGCGCAAGGGGAGCCACCAGCGTCTGTTGGAGCAGTTTGCAGCCCCTGGGGCGGCGGTGCTGCTGGGCACGCAGATGATCGCGAAGGGGCTGGACTTCGACGAGGTCACCCTTGTGGGCGTGATCAACGCCGATACCATGCTGAAGCTTCCCGATTTCCGCAGTTCAGAGCGCACATTCGACTTGATAGAGCAGGTGGCTGGCCGCGCTGGTCGCGCCGAGAAGCCCGGGCGTGTGGTGGTGCAGACCTACAGCGCCGCTGATGTGGCTATCCAAGCGGCCGCCCATTACGACCGCCAACGGTTCCTTTCCGCCGAGCTGGAGCTTCGCCAGGGCCTGGGCTACCCGCCGTTCGTGCGCATGGCCAATGTGCTGGTGTGGGGCCGAAACGTTGAGCGCGTACGCGGTGTGGCGGCGAATCTGTACGCCGACATAGAGCGGTTGGCTGCCGAGCACGGCGAGGGCAAATGGACGGTCCTTCCGCCCACTCCTTGCGTGCTTGAGCGCTTGAAAGGGCAGTGGCGCTACCATATCGTGATCAAACTGCCCCTTGATGCAGGCCTTTCTGACAGCATGGGGCCGTATTTCCGTTCCCGCCCCGTCGAGCATGATGTCCGGGTGACCATCGACATCGACCCGGTAAGCCTCCTGTAGCTTTGGCGGCAGATCCCGACGATTGGGTCTACCGGAAGCAGGGGGTTAGCGTTATAATGGCGTGATGTTTTCAATGGGCAAACTATGCCCTGATTAGCAAAGAAGCGTGGGAAGGAAACGACGTGGCAAAGGCTTCCTCACAACAGTCTGAATCCCAGGAAGAGACAAAGAAGGAAACGGCGAAGAAAGCGCCAGCCAAGAAGACGACCGCCAAGAAGACCGCGGCGTCTTCCACTGCCAAGAAGAAGGCCGCCCCTAAGAAGGAGGGCGCCAAGTCGAAATCTGCAGCTGCCTCCAAGAAGAAGGCCGAAGAGGCCGCCGCGGCTGGCTTCGACTCGGACGAAGAGCAGGATCATATCCTGGAATCCAATGTCGAGCCTACCGATCTGAAGGACGATCACGAAGACAACGTGAAGGCTTCCGACCTTACCGACGAAAGCCTGCTCGAGGGCGTTCCCGAGGAAGAGCTGAAAGCCGCCGCAGAGATCGCGGTTCCCAAGGT
>CAVDDI010000083.1:0-7604 GCA_963607675.1 bacterium
CTGTGTACCCTGCGGCCAAGGGAGCTATCTTGCTGGGCATCACAACATGGCGCCCTGGCTCTACCTTGTAGAACGCGCCGACGTCCGATTCGCCTTCCTTCCAGCCAAGGAGCAGGGCAGAAAGGCAGTCGTCGTCATCGGCGTAGCCGCTTTCCCGCAGCAGCTTGCCAAGGGTGTTGGGGCTGTAGAGGTTCACCGTGGAATCGGTGCTTCGGTAGATGACGGGACGGTTGCCCTCTGCATCGGGCTGGCCCACCACGAACACGCATGATTGCTTGGGCTCGTAGGCAATCGTGCCGGAATGCCATTGCCCGCTGGTGGTGAAGCGGTACGAGTAGTTGATGTTCAGGGTTCCCTCGGGGCACAGCGCCGGGTTCTGTTCGCCGGTTTGGGCGTTTTCCCAGCTGTCTATCCGGAAGTAGGGATAGCTCGGAAGCTCGTCTTTGGTGCAGGTCCACTGGTAGTACCTGTCGTTTTCGCCCGATGAGTCGGAAAACGTGGTGCTCAGCGCGCAGAACAGCGTCCATGCGTCGATCTTCTGGTCGCGGTACAGCGCGGCATCGTCGTCAAGGGATTCCGCGATGGAAACGGTGAACGCTTCCTCGTCTATGCCCTCAAGGCCGCTGTCGGAATCGAGCTCCCGGTACGACCAGTAGGGATTGCTGGGATCTGCCTTGGTTGCCTCGGGGTCGCTGGGCAGGTATTGGTACGAATCGCCGCTGGGTGTGAGGGATTCGCTTCCGTCGCCGTCCTTGCCGGCGCTCCCGCCATCCGCCTTGCCTGCGCCGTTGCCGCCGTTCGCGTTCGCGTTCTCGCCGCCGTTGGCGCTTGGGTTGACCACGGGGCCGACGGCATCGCCCCCGCTGCCGTTGGAGCCGCCGTTGGCCACGGCATCGGCGCTGGCGATGCCGGGAAGGCTGTTGCTCCCGGTGACGTTGTAGGCGGTGGTGCCACTTTGCCCTTGCAGGGGAAGGTCGCTGAAGGCATCGCTGGCAGCTTGGTCGACGGTCTTCTCCGACTGGTTCTGCCCGTCGGTTTCCTGATGGTTCGCCTGGGCATCGGTCTGGGCCGGGTTTGCCTGGAAGCCCTTCTCACTTTCGCTCAGGCCGGTGTGGTACGCCGAGGTGAAGGCAGTGGGATCGAAGCTGTTCCCTTCTTGGGCAAGCACGAAAGCGCCTATCCCGAAGGCTCCCACCAGGGCAAGGGACGCTGCGGTTGCGGCTATGCGATTCGTGCGCTTGGGCATGGCTCTTCCTTACAGCGCCTTTATGAGCAGGCGTTCCAAACGCGCTTTGAGCGAACCGGGCTGGGGAAGTGCACCATGCAGCCGTTTCGTGAAGCGCCTGAGCGTGCGAAGCTCGTTCGGTTTCAGTATATGCCCACCGAAGGCGTATGACTGGTGAATCTGCACGGCGCGCCGGTATTCGCGGGGGTCGATGCCGGGGAACGCCTGGGCGAACCCTTTCAGCGAATCGAGGGGGCGGGTGGCATCGAAGGCGAGCCCGCTTTCCCCCATCACTTCGGAAAGGTAGCGGTACAGCGCAGGAACGCATACGGCCTGGTTGTCGCATTCGGTGCGCTTGGCGCGCCTGCGCACACGTGCAAAGCGTTGCAGCGCTGCGGCGGCGGTGATGATGATTGCCAGCAGCGCCAGCCCCATCAAGGTGCGTATCGGGTTCAGCTCCACGAAGCTCCCGGGGGCCTTCTCTTCCCCTTCGTCCACCTGTCCGGCAACAGACCCTTCCTCGAGGGCATCGTCCTGCTGTCCGTTGCCGTGCAGCTCGCCTACGTCTATGACGTCTTCTGCTTGGAGGGATTGTGTGTAGAAGCCCGGGGTTACCTCGATGGGCGTCCATCCTTGTCCGGCAAGGTAGATCTCCACCCAGGCGTGGGCATCTTCGCCGGTTGCGGTAAGCGGCTCTCCGCTCTGCGCTGCAGAGGTAAGGTTACCTGCATCGATCAGATAGCCCTCAACGTAGCGGGCGGGGATGCCTTGGGTGCGGAATGCCAGCGTGGCTGCGGTTGCGAAGTAGGCGGAGTTGCCCTTGCGCTCTTCGCCCAGGAACCATTGGCAGAACGACGTGCCTGCCTCGGGGGCGTTTGCGCTCTTGCTGTAGCTGGCAAGGGTCTGCAACATGGTGCGCACGCGGCTGATCGTGGCATAGTCGCTGGCATCGGCGGGATCCCAGGTGCTCTCGTCGAATATCAGGTTTTCGATGGCCTGTTCTTCCTCGCTCGGCACCTCAAGGTAGTTTTGGCGCACGAACGCGTTGTGCACGCTTTCCGCTTGGGCGAAGCTGCTTTCGCTGGCGGCCAACCAGCTGGTGTCTGCCAGCGTGCCTGCTGCATCGATGCTGTCCATGGTGATACGGTAGCTTTTTTGGCCCCAAACGCCCGAAAGAGCCATGCCGTCGACATCGGTGAAGCCGGAAGCGCCTTCCAGAAGGCGCAAGGAGTAGGGGGCGTATAGGTATTTGCGGTTCGCCCCTGTTGCCGATATGTCCAGGGTTGCCGTGGGTTCTTGCTCTCTGCCTGCCGCCTGGCTTTCAGTGTCGTATGCCGCCCGCTGCGTTGCGGCAACGAGCCCCTTGCCCTCCATCCAATCGGCCAAGCCGGTCCATTGTCCCTCGAAGGCCTTATGGGAAAGGGGCTTCCACTGCCCGTTCTGGAAGCTTGCGCCTGCGAAGCCATGCAGCAGCACATCTTCGCTTACCTGGCCGCCGGCAAGCTCCACCTCCAGCCGCTTTTCGTCGTTGGCGTTCATGCTGGCGGCGGATGCCAGGTTGCCTTGCGGAAGGGAATCGCTGCCGTAGCGTACCCGGTCTATTGCCGAGGCAACGGCCTGGCGAGCATCGTCGACTGTCTGGGTCCCGGGGTAGTACACCGCCTGGCAGGCCCAGAAAACCGTTGCGCAGGCAAGGGCGCCCAGAAGCGTCGCCGCGCAAATGTTCAGTGGGCTGAACTGCGAGTTGCGCAGCTCGCCAAGGCGCAGCATGACCAGCCAGCCAACCATGCCCAAAGCCGCGCCCAGGTAGCCTATGCCGCAGTCCAGGACCAATGCCGCGGCGGAAAGGGCAGCGACCGCGCCAAGAACGGCGCCGGAGGCCCGAAGCCTTGAGCCGATCCAGCCAAGCACGCCGCACACCACGCCGGCGAACACCCCGAGCAAGGGCGACCCGGCAACGGTGTCGCCGTTTGCCGCCAGGCAGATGAACAGGCCGAAGGTATCGTCGAAGGCGCTTATGATCCCGTTGGAAAGGGCGAAGAGCCCTTGGCGGGCATTGGGGAGCGCCAAGGTGGCAAGCAGGCAGAAGACGATGCAGGCGAATGCGCAAGCGCGCAGCTTCGCCGTGTCGATGCCGCGAGCGCTTGCTGCGCTGAACGCGAAAACGGCAAGCAGGCTGCCTGCCAGCATGGCGGCAAGGGTGCCCGTCGAAACGCAGCCGGCTACCAGCACCGGCAGCATTGCGGCAAGGAACGCGCCGGGCAGGAAGTCTGCGGCGAAGGCCGCCCTGACGGCCCTTTTCGCATTCTGGGGCTCCGGCACGGACAGCCTTACCTCATGGATGGCCATGTTCTCCGTTTCCCCCATCACAGCACCAGGCTCTTCATGGTTGTGCCCACGGATTCGGCGGGGATGTGGGTAAGGGTGCATCCGTCCAGGTCTTCTGTGCCGATGGAGCCGTAGTTGCCCACATGCATGACCGAAAGCCCCCGTCTGCCGGCCATCTTCTCGATCAGGTCGTCGCTGAGCTGGTCGGTTACCATGATCGTCTTCGTTATGCCATGCGTGCGGGCAAACGCACGGTAGCGGTCCACGTCGACCACGGTCCTTTCGGTCAGCTGGGCTCCCAAGGCCTCGTCGAGTGCGTTCTCGAAGTCGACGCGGTTCTCGACGAAGCCGGCCGAGAACCCGTTTTCCCGCACGATCACGAAGGCGTGGGGGGTGCCGTTTTCCACCAGCGACAGGCCTACCGAGGCGGCAACGGAGAACGTGCCTGTCAGGATGCGCAGCCCGGCTTCGTCGTCAAGGTCGCAGGAATGCGCGTCAAGCAGGATGGCTATGTCGTAGTCGGCAGGGCGGGAAGGCTCTCGCACCAACGCCTCGTCGAAACGCGCGGAGAGCTTCCAGTGGATCGAGCCTATGGCATCGCCCTGGCGGTACTCGCGCAGGTCGAACACCTCGGTTCGGTCTTGCCCTTTGTGCGTTTGGTCGTAAACCGTGCCGGTGAGCTGGGGCAGGCTGATGCGCTGGCCTTCGATGCCCAGCTCCGAAAAGGGAGGGTAGGCAAGGTAGGAGCCTTCGAATCCCGCATGGGGAACGGTGGCGCGGGTAAGCCCCAGGGCATCGTTCGCCTGCGCCTTCATCAGGGAAACGGAAACGCGGCCGCAGCATTGGACGTTGATGGGCATGGTGAAGCGCTCAACCTTCTCGGTGGAAGGCGTCAGGGTAAGGGGCACTTCCCAAGACCGTCCGAGCAGCACGCTGCGGAATTCCAAGGTAAGGAATATGCGCCCGCGCAGGAACCAGGGTCGGTGCACCTCTATGGCAAGGGGAAGGCTTTGGCCTACGGTGCAGGTTGGCAGGAGCTGGAAGGAGATGCGCGTGCGGCTTGCCAGGGCTTTCCCCAAGGTCAGGCAAGCCAAAGGCGTTGCCGCCACAACGATGGCCATGGCCAATGCCGCGGCGCTGTTGGTGGCAACGAAGGCGCAAAGCGCCAATGCCAGCGCAGCGCCGAAAACGATTCCCTTCTTGCCCATGGTTTTCCGACCCGTCTTGCCGTGCAGGCTAGGCCAGGGAGCGGCTGCGGCCCATGCTGGGCGCAGGCACCTTTTCCATGACCTGGTCAAGCACCTGCCCGGCGCTCACCGATTCGATGCGCGCTTGTGGGCGCAGCACCAGGCGATGCTCGCATACGGGCCTCATCACGCGGCGCACGTCCTCGGGGGTTACGAAATCGCGCTCGCCGATAAGGGCGCAGGCGCGCGCCATGCGGGTGAGGGCGATGGCTCCGCGGGGGCTGACGCCAAGCTCAACGAGCTTTTCTTCGCGGGTTTGCTCGCACAGCTGCACGATGTAGCCCAGCACCTCGTCGGATACCTGCACGTTGCCCAGGAAGTTCTGCACTGCCAGAAGGTCGTCCCGGCTCACCTTCGCCTGCACGTCATCGAGCGGGTTGCTGTAGCGCTTCGCCTTCAGGATGCTCATTTGGTCGGCGGTGGAGGGGTAGCCGATGGAAAGGCGCACCATGAAGCGGTCGAGCTGGCTGTCGGGCAACGGCTGCGTGCCGGCCGATCCCACCGGGTTCTGCGTGGCGATGCACACGAAGGGCTTGGGAACCGGGTGCGTCGCCCCGTCTACGGTCACGGCAAGCTCTTCCATCACTTCCAAAAGCGCGCTCTGCGTCTTCGCGCTGGTGCGGTTTATCTCGTCTCCCAACAGCAGGTTGCAGTTGACGGCGCCCCAGTTGAAGCGGAACGTGCCCGCCTCGCGGTCGTACAGGTTGAAGCCCGTGATGTCGGAGGGCATGGTGTCGGGGGTGAACTGAACGCGCTTGAAGTCAAGGTCGAGGCTCTTGGAGAGGGCAAGCGCCAACGTGGTCTTGCCGGTGCCGGGCACGTCTTCAAGCAGGATGTGGCCGCCTGCGTAGACGGCCATCAACGCCAGCTCGATAACCTCTTCCTTGCCGACGAGGGCTTTGCTCACCTCGGAAACGATGGCCTTGGACTGCTCTACTATCATTCTTCCTCACCTCGGTAGGCCGACTCCGCCTCAGCTGCTGCCAGCTGCGCTTTGATCTCGGATATCTCTAGGGGCTTGCCGGCATGGCCGTTCATGCCGGCCTCGCGCGAACGGCGCGCGTCCTCGGCGTAGTTGTTCGCGGATAGGGCGATGATGGGTATGGCGCGCGCATCCCGCCGATCCAGCGCGCGGATCCTGCGTGCCGCTTCCCAGCCGTTGAACGTGGGCATCTGGATGTCCATCAGCACGGCATCGTAGGTGCCGGGCTCTGCGTCCTCGAACATCCGCACGACCACAGGGCCATCGTTGGCGATGTCGACCTCGGCGCCAAGGCTTTTCAACACCTCGCAGGCGATCATCGCGTTTATCTCGTTGTCTTCCGCCATCAGGAAGCGCTTGCCCGCAAAGCGGTACTCCGCCTCGCGCTTCTGGGCGATGCTGGAGGTTTCCAAGGTCTTCCCCTCTGCAGCGAGCTTTTCCTCCGAGCCCTTTGGGGCAATGGCGAAGGGCAGGTAGGCAGTGAAGTCCGAGCCGCGCCCCAGTTCGGTGTCCACTACGATCTCGCCGTCCATGAGCTCCACCAGTGCGCTGGTAATGGCCATTCCCAGACCCGTGCCACCGTACCGACGGGCGATCGTGCGGTCTTCCTGCTCGAAGGGGCGGAATATGCGGCTCACGAAACGCGGGTCCATTCCCTTGCCGGTGTCGCGCACGCGCATGAGATAGCTTACGCGGTTGTCTTTGCGGTACATCTCGCGGAAGGTGACGGTGACGCTGCCTCCCTTTGCCGTGAACTTGAGGGCGTTCGATATGAAGTTCACCAGGATCTGATCAAGGCGCAGGCTGTCGCCCATCAGGAACACCGTTTCGCAGTCTTGGGCATCTACTGTGAAGTCGATGCCCTTCTCGTGCGCCTGCTTCTCGAACATGCTCTGCAGCCTGGCGGCAACCAGCCTTAGATCGAACGGCTGCAGGTCGAGCTCCACACGGCCGTTTTCCAGTCGGCTCATATCGAGGGCGTCGTTCACCAGGGAGAGCAGGTAATCGGAAAGCTCGGTTGCGCGGGAAAGGTCGTCTTCCAGGCGCTCTTGCTCGGTTTTGTGGTCCTGCGCAAGGGCGATCATCCCCTTGATGCCGTTCAGCGGCGTGCGGATCTCGTGGCTCATCTGGTTCATGAAGTCGGTGCGGCTGGCCATCTGCCTGTGCGCCTGGTTGCGCTCTGTCTCCAGCTGGTTAACCAGCGCCTTTTCCCCGCTGATATCGGTAAGCGAAACCAGAAGGTGGGTGTTGTCCAGCACCGGGGATATCACCACGCGGAAATGCTTCATCGTGTTGGGGCTGTTGGGCGGGCAGTAGGGGCATACCATGCGAAGAGGCGCCTTGCCGTCCCATTCACGCAGGCTTCGCATAAGGGAGGCGCGTTCGGCATCGGGCACGAAACGGGAAAGGGTCTCCACATCGTCCACCAGCCGTTCGGGGTCAACCCCGAACACGCGGGGGAAGTCGGGCGATATGAACACGGGGTACAGGTCGTTTCTGCGCAGCAGGAACTGTGGGTCAGAGCTGGCCTCGGCACAAGCCAAGTCGAACAGCTCGAAGTCCCTGTTCTCGGTACGGTTCCTCTTAGAGCCGAATAAGCCCATTTCCCCATTTCCCGTGTAGGCCGTTGGTGCTGCGATGCACGCTCCCGATGTGTTCCGGCAGCGCCGCTCGACCTCGTTATTTTCCCACAGGCATCTGCCTGATCACAGAGGGAATCCGGCTGTTTTCAAGAAACGGCTGCTCGGGCAGTTGCGCTTTGCCGCCTGTCGATGGCATGGTTCCGCTTATGGCATCAGCTTGCTTGCGTTCTCCCTGATGT
>CAVDDI010000084.1:0-7600 GCA_963607675.1 bacterium
GGCTCGAGGGCTTTCAGTATGATGTCGCAGGCTTCCTCGTAGGTGAAGGTGAGGTCGCATTCGTCCACGATGGGCACATACAGGTCCGAGAATTTCAGCTGGTCAACGCCGAGTATTTCCTTACGTAGGGCAACGTAGCGGTACATGGCGGGCATGTTGTTGTGCACGGTTTCAATGAGGTTGGTGTACACCTCGGTGGGAACCTCGTTGCCCGAAAGCGCAGCTTCCAGTGCGGAGTCGTAGCGGCGCGCATCGGCGAAGAACTTCAGCTGCTTGTTCTGCGCCCCCAGCGTTGCGGCGAAGGTGTTGCGGAACTGGTGGTAGGTGGAGTACAGGCTTTCGTAGGCCGATTCGCGCAGTGTGCGGTCGGTGGACATCATAAGGGGGACGTAGCTGCCGTGCGTTACCGGGTGCTTGTTGCCCTGGGCGTCGGTTGCATCGGGGAAGGAAAGGTCGGCGTCGTTCAGCAGGCTGAAGATGTTGTCGGGCTGGTTGGCCATGTCGCCCGCGGCGGCCAGCAGCTTCTCTTCGGCGGGGGAAAGCACATGCGCGCGGCGCTGGAAGATGACGTCCAGGCAGCGGCGGTACACCTCGAGGCCGGGCTCGGTGGCATAGAATGCCTCCATCTGATCTTCGGAAAGCGAGAGCAGCTCGGAGGTGAACCAGGCGCAGGCGCTGGAAAGGGATACCCACAGCGTCATAACCTGGCTGGAGTAATCTTGGTAGCGGGATTCACGGGTGTCCTCGTCGCTCTTGCGCCCGGCGTAGTTCACCAGCTTGGTAAGGGCCAAGTCGGCCTGGTCGTCCAGCTTCAGGTGGGCCAGCAAGTTGGCTGCTGACTGGCTGATTTTCCCCTGGTAGTTGGCGAACTGCGCCGGAAGTTCCCTTGCTGCCTCAAGGGCGGCTTCGAATGCGGCGTCGTCTGCGAAGATGCTGGAAAGATCCCAGCGGTACTTCTCTTCTATCTGGTCGCGGGATCCATATGCGGTTGCCATGTGCGTGCTCCTTGGGTGCGTGGGCGAGCTTTGCCTTCGCTGGTGTCGGTGCAGCAGGTTGCCGCGGCCTTGTCGATGGCGCCCTGCTCCATTCGGCTAAGCGCAGGGGCACCGGTGCGGGCGCGGCGGCGAGGCTGGTTTCCGGCTATGCCGCTGGGAAGGCAGGTTCGCCAAAGGTATCTTTTCGCAAGCAATGGTACGGCAACTAGCCCAGATTGCGTTGCTGATACAGGCCATTGTCATAGAAACCGAGTTTTCGGTAGTAACCGCGGGTTCCCACGGCGCTTATGACGTTGATGCGCTGGTACCCGGCTTCTGCCGCCAGCTCGCAGGCGCGGTTCACCAGCTGGGTTCCCAGCCCGCGGTGCTGCGCGTTGCTTTTGCCGTCGTGGGCAATGCGCTCGACGCGGCCGTACACATGCACTTCGCGGATCATCGCCTCGTCAAGGGCGAGCGGCGCGTTCTCGAGCTCTTCCAGCAAGCTGGCCATAGCCTGCTGCTTCGGCAGCGAAAGGCGCAGGAAGCCGGCGATCTTCCCTTCGGGGGTAACCCATTCCAGGAAGCGTTCGCTGGTTGCCGTGGTTTCGTAGGGGGTCGTGCGTAGCTCAAGCTCGCCGGCGCTCACATCCGCTAGGCTCACTTCCCGGTGGCGGATCTCGGGCGTGGCAAGCCCTTGTTCGTCGATTCGCGATTCCACCATCTGGCGAAGGTTCACCTTCTTGTTTCCCGCCACGATGTCGGGTGCGCAGATATCGCGGATCATGCGCGATATGCGGCAGAACCGCGGGGTGGCACAGGTGTCTGCCACCAGCACATCCACCAGTTCCTCTTCGTTGTACGGCCGCCACGATTCGTCGGCGTAATGGCTGCAAAGCCCTGTTCCCTCGACCAACACGCAGGGGTAGAGCTTCACCTCGTCGGGCTGGAAGGCCGCTTCGGTTGCCAGGCGCCGGTAATCTTCCTTGTCGGCTTTGGGCGTGGAGCCCAGCAGGTTCACCATGGCGTGCACGTGCGTCTTGAAGCCGAACAGGCGCAGCAGCTCGAAGGCGTGCTGTATCTGGGTGTTCGTGGTGTGGCGGTTGTTCGTCAGGCGAATGCCCTCATCCAGGCTTTGGACTCCCATCTGGACTTTGGTGCAGCCCAGGTGCCGCAGGGTAAGAAGATGGCCGGGCGTGATGCGCTCGGGGCGCGTTTCCACCACCAGTCCCACCACGCGGTGCGCGGCCTGCTCGTTGGTGCGGTGCTCCGCTTCGAGCTGTTCCCAGGTGGCGGTTTGCCAAGTGGCGGCTTTCTGCCAGCCAGTGTGCGCGCCGTAGAAGCGGTCGAAGGACCGGTTGTAGCTTTGCTCCCTGCGGTCTAGCCGGGCTTGTTCAGCGGCTACTTGGTCGGCAAGTTCCTGAGGGTTGTCCGATATGCCGGCCTGCTGGTAGCGTCGGCGGATTCCCGGCACATTGGCTTGGCCTGGCATGCCGTCGTTCAGGGCGCGGAACAGCTCGCGCGTGAACCATATCTGATAATCCAGCGGGTAGTCGCTCCAGGTGCCGCCCAGCACGATGAGCTCCACCTTGTCGGTTATGTGGCCCATCTCGGTAAGGGTCTTCAGACGGGCCTGAACCTGCAGGTACGGGTCGAAGCAGCAGCGCTCGGCCCGTTGGCAGGCGGGCTCATCGGCCAGGTAGCTCTTCGGCATGCGTAGGTCGTTGGGGCAGTACAGGCACTCGCTGCCACACTTCCATGGCTTGGTGAGCACGGTGATGGTCGCCACGCCCGAAGCGGTGCGGCGGGGCTTCATCTGCAGGGTGCGCTCCAGGCGGCGTTGCTGTTCGGGGGTAAGCCCCCAGGCGGTCCAGCGCTCGGGTTGGTTCTGCTGCACGTCAAGGTAGTAGGCCATAAGGCGGCGTTTCGAAAGAGGGCGGGTGTCGGCGCTTTCTTGGCCGTTGGCGGCTTGGCTGCCGCATTTCTCCTGCTCAAGCAAACGTTTGTTGTTCCGGTTGATCACTCGGGTAAGCTCGCGCTCGTCGAGCTGATCGCAGGTTTCCAGCTGCTTGAGTATGTCGAAGAGCGCCTGTTCCATTCTTGCGATTATAACGTGCGGGTTTTGCCCGTTCCCCCGCGGCGGCAGGGGGTGCTTGCGTGTATCATGGTGGCAACTGTTCTATTCGGCGCGAACGTGCTTCCGCACCGGTTGGAACGACCATAAAACCCACCGAACACAGAAGGGTAGGATCCATGGTTTCTCGCATTTATGTTGAGAAGAAGCCCGGTTTCGATGTGGAGGCGCAGCAGCTTCTGCATGAGCTGCGCACGGTTGTGGCGGAAGGCCTTCCGCAGCAGGCAACCTTGCGCATCGTGAATAGATATGATGCCGAGGGCATTGCCGAAGACCTGTTCGAGCAGTGCATCCCCACGGTTTTCAGCGAGCCCCAGGTAGACGTTGCCACCCGTCAGCTTCCCGTTGAGGGAGTGCAGGTGTCCGCCGACGGCACGGTTGCCGCCCCGGCAGGCATCAGCGTGTTCGCGGTAGAGGCGCTGCCGGGCCAGTTCGACCAGCGCGCCGATTCTGCCTCCGAGTGCATCCAGCTTATCAGCCAGGGCGAGCGCCCCACTGTGCAGTACGCCAAGGTGTACGTGCTGGAAGGCCAAGTCTCCGATTCCGCCCTTGCCGCCATCAAGCGTTACGTCATCAACCCGGTTGAATCGCGCGAGGCCTCCCTTGCCGAACGCCAAACGCTTGAGGTGGCGGCACCCGAGCCCCAACCCGTGGAAGTGGTGGAAGGCTTCACCGAGCTTGGCCCTGAAGGGCTGGCGCAGTTCCGCGCCGAGCGCGGCCTTGCCATGGACCAGGCCGACATCGAGTTCTTCCAGGCCCATTTCAAGGAGATCGGGCGCAACCCCACCATCACCGAGGTGCGCGTGGTGGACACCTACTGGTCCGACCACTGCCGTCACACCACCTTCGGCACCGAGCTTACCGACGTCGTCATCGACGATGAAACGGTGAAGCTCGCCTTCGATAAGTACCTGGCCATGCGCAGCGAGCTGGGCCGTGAGCACAAGCCCGTGTGCCTGATGGACATGGGCACCATCGGCGCGAAGTACCTGCGCGCACACGGCGGCCTTGCCGGTTTGGACGAGTCCGAGGAAGTAAACGCCTGCACTGTGAAGTGCAAGGTGGACGTCGATGGCGAAGAGCAGGACTGGCTGTTCCTGTTCAAGAACGAGACGCACAACCATCCCACCGAAATCGAGCCGTTCGGCGGCGCGGCAACCTGCGTGGGCGGCGCCATCCGCGACCCCCTTTCCGGCCGCAGCTACGTGTACCAGGCTATGCGCGTCACCGGCGCGGGCGACCCCACGGTTCCCGTTTCCCAGACGCTTCCCGGCAAGCTGCCCCAGCGCAAGCTGGTAACCACCGCCGCTGCCGGCTATTCCAGCTACGGCAACCAGATCGGCCTGGCAACCGGCCAGGTGAACGAGCTGTACCACCCGGGTTACGTGGCCAAGCGCATGGAGGTGGGCGCCGTTGTGGGCGCAACCCCTGCTAACCACGTGCGTCGTGAAGAGCCCGCCCCGGGCGACAAGATCGTTTTGCTGGGCGGCCGCACCGGGCGCGACGGCATCGGCGGCGCCACCGGTTCCTCCAAGACGCAGAATGTGGAAAGCGTAGAGAAGTCGGGTGCCGAGGTGCAGAAGGGCAACGCGCCGGTCGAGCGCAAGATCCAGCGCCTGTTCCGCCGCGGCGAGGCTTGCCGCCTTATCAAACGCTGCAACGACTTCGGCGCTGGCGGCGTCTCTGTTTCCATCGGCGAGCTGTGCGACGGCCTGCTCATCGACCTGAACGCGGTTCCCAAGAAATACGACGGCCTTGACGGCACCGAGCTTGCCATCTCCGAGAGTCAGGAGCGCATGAGCGTTGCCTTGGCTGCGGAAGACGTGGAAGAGTTCATCGGCTACGCTCACGAGGAAAACCTCGAGGCCACGGTGGTTGCCACGGTAACCGAGGAGCCACGCCTTCGCATGGAGTGGAACGGCGATGCCATCGTGGACATCAGCCGTGCGTTCCTGGACACCAACGGCGCCCCCAAGTACCAGGGCGTGCATGTGCAGGAAGCCGAAAGCTATCAGCCTGAGTGGGCGGGCACCACGCTTTCCGAGCGCATGACCTCGCTGGTTACCGACTTGAACGTTGTTTCCAGCAAGGGCCTGGGCGAACGCTTCGATTCCACCATCGGTGCGGCAACGGTGCTCATGCCCTTCGGCGGCAAGCGCCAGCTCACGCCTGCCCAGGCCATGGTGGCCAAGTTCCCGGTCGACGGCGAAACCACCACAGCAAGTGCCATGGCATGGGGCTTCAATCCGTATCTTTCTGAAAAGAACCAGTTCAAGGGCGCATATCTTGCGGTTGTGGAAAGCGTTGCCCGCCTGGTGGCAACGGGCTTCACCCGCAGCGCCGCCTACCTTTCCCTGCAGGAGTACTTCGAGCGCCTGCGCGACGTCCCCGAGCGTTGGGGCAAGCCCACCGCCTCGGTGCTGGGCGCCCTGATGGCCCAGGTTGACCTGAAGATCGGCGCCATCGGCGGCAAGGACTCCATGTCGGGCAGCTTCGAGGAAGGCCAGCACGAGCTGCATGTTCCGCCGACGCTCATCAGCTTCGCGGTTTCCACTGGCTCTATCGACCGCGTGGTCTCGCCGGAATTCAAGCGCGCCGGTTCCCGCGTGGTGCGCATCGCGCCCGCTTTCTATGACGAAGATGCCCTGGTGCCTGAAGCAGAGGGCATGGATGCTGCGTTCAGCCTGATGGAGCGCCTGGTCGGCGAAGGTGTGGTTGCTGCCGCGGCCACGCCGGGCTATGGCTGCACCGCTGAAACGCTGTTCAAGATGTGCGTGGGCAACGGCATCGGCGTCTCGCTTTCCGCCGACGTGGAGGCAGACGACCTGTTCAGCCTGGCTTACGGCAGCTTCATTGTGGAGCTGGCAGAAGGCGCCGAACTGCCCCAGGGCAACAGCGAGGTTTCCGTTTCCGTTATCGGCGAAACCACCGAGGCCTACCAGCTTTCCGCTTGCGGCGAGACCATCGATTTGGCGCAGCTGCAGGAAGCCTGGGAGGGCGGTATAGAGTCCGTGTTCCCGTATCGCCAGAAGGGCGAAGCGGTAGAGGCCGTTTCCTGGTCGGAGAAGCTTCCGCTGGTGTGCGGCGAGTCGTTCGCCAAACCCCGTGTGGTTATTCCCGTGTTCCCTGGCACGAACTGCGAATACGATACGGCGCGCGCCTTCAAGCGCGCCGGCGCCGACCCGCACGTTCTGGTGGTGAACAACCTTACCCCCGCAGCAGTTGCCGAAAGCACGGCTGCGCTGGTGAAGGCCATCAACGAGAGCCAGATCATCATGCTGCCCGGCGGCTTCAGCGGCGGTGACGAGCCCGACGGCTCCGCGAAGTTCATCACGGCGTTCTTCCGTGCGCCCGAGGTTACCGAAGCGGTTCGTGAGCTTCTGCAGAAGCGCGACGGCCTGATGCTGGGCATCTGCAACGGCTTCCAGGCGCTTATCAAGTTGGGCCTGGTTCCCTATGGAGATATCGTTCCCGCAACTGCCGATGCCCCCACGCTCACCTTCAACACGGTGGGCCGCCACCAGAGCGGCTTGGTGCGCACCCGCATTGCCTCGAGCCTTTCACCCTGGCTTTCCCGCTGCAACGTGGGCGATGTGCATACCGTTGCCATCAGCCACGGCGAGGGCCGCTTCGTGGCAAGCCCCGAAGAGGTTGCCCGCATGGCGGCAGCTGGCCAGATTGCCACGCAGTACGTGGACGAGCAGGGTAAGCCCTCCATGGACTGGTCGGTGAACCCCAACGGCTCTGTCATGGCGATCGAGGGCATTACCAGCCCTGATGGTCGCGTGCTAGGCAAGATGGGCCATACTGAGCGCAGCGGCAACGGCCTGTATCAGAACGTCCCCGGCGATTTGTATCAGCCGCTCTTCGAAGGCGGCGTGGACTACTTCGCGTAGTGCCATCAGCATCCCTACCGAAAGGAATACCTGTGGCTGAATTCATCTATCAAATGTACCAGGCCCGCAAGGCCCATGGCGACAAGGTGATCTTGGACGACGTGACGCTTTCGTTCTACCCTGGCGCGAAGATCGGCGTGGTGGGCCCCAATGGCATGGGCAAGTCCACGCTGCTGAAGGTAATGGCGGGCTTGGAAGACGTTTCCGCGGGCGATGCGCGCCTTACCCCCGGCTATACCGTGGGCATCTTGCAGCAGGAGCCCCCGCTCGACGAAGAGGCTACGGTTATCGAGAACATCCGCATGGCATTCGCTGATGTGCTTGCCAAGGTGGAGCGCTTCAACGCCATCGGCGCCGAGATGGCCGACCCCGATGCCGACTTCGATGCCCTTATGGAAGAGATGGGCACTCTGCAGAACGAGATCGATGCGGCAAACGGCTGGGACTTGGACAGCCAGCTTTCCCAGGCCATGGATGCGCTGCAGTGCCCCGACCCCGATGCGCCGGTGAAGGTGCTCTCGGGCGGCGAGCGTCGTCGTGTGGCGCTGTGCAAGCTGTTGCTTGAGGCTCCCGACCTGCTGCTTTTGGACGAGCCCACC
>CAVDDI010000085.1:0-7545 GCA_963607675.1 bacterium
CGTTTCCTCCATCGTCGACTTCGGTGCATTCGTCGACCTGGGCGGCATCGACGGTCTGATCCACATCTCCGAGCTCTCTTGGAGCCATGTAAACCATCCTTCCGAGGTTGTGAAGGTCGGCGAAGAGGTAGAGGTCGAGGTTCTCGACGTCGACCTGCAGCGTGAGCGCATCTCCCTTGGTCTGAAGCAGACCACCGAGGATCCGTGGACCAAGCTCGTCGAGACCTATCCCGTTGGCACTATCGTTGACGGCAAGGTCACCAAGATCGTTCCCTTCGGTGCGTTCATTGAGCTGGGTGCGAACGTCGAGGGCCTGGTGCACATCTCCGAGATGGCAATGCGCCACATCGATTCGCCTGCTCAGGTTGTCAAGGTCGGCGAGATCGTCAAGGTCAAGGTCATGGACGTCAACGTTGAGCGTCGTCGCATCTCCCTTTCCATGAAGGCCGCTGCAGAGGATCTGGGCATCGAGATCGCTGTTGCCGAGCCCGAGCCCAAGCCCGAGGCTGCTGAATAACCCAGCTGCATAGCTTGATCTTAGAAGCGGTGAACTGCCACAAGCGGTTCACCGCTTTTTTATTGGGATTGAGTTGGAAAGGTAATCGTCGATCCAACGCGATAGAATGGAAAGCCGATTAGAGGGGGCTGTTATGAGGATTTTCGTTACCGGTGGTATCGGTTCAGGCAAGTCGACGCTGATGTCTTTTTTGGAGCAGAAGGGTGCCGGCGTAGTTCTGGCAGACGAGGTGGGGCACGAAAACCTGCACGACCCTGCGATGAAGGACGAGCTCAGACATGCTTTCGGCAGTGATATCTTCGACGACGCAGGCGAGGTAATCCGTTCCGCCCTTGCCGCCAAGGCCTTCAGCAGCGCCGAGAACACCAAGAAGCTCGATAGCATCACGCAACCGCGTTTGTATAAGGGCTGCCTTGACCGGATTTCCGCACTGGAGAAAACGCATAACGTCGTTGTGCTCGAGATGGCAATACTCGATGGCAGAGACGGTTTCTACACCAATGCGGATGTGGTCGTGGCAGTTACTACCAGCCCTGAGGTGCGCGTTCAGCGACTTATGGCTTCGCGCGGCTTCAGTGAAGAGGATGCGCGCAATCGTCTGGCAAATCAGGTGCCTGAAGAGCAGCGTCTGGCCATCGCCGATGTGGTGTTCAACAACGATGGTACGGTTGAGCAGTTCCAAGATCAGATCCAGAAGTGGTGGGATAGCGATATCGCAACGCGGGTAAGCTAGTCTTGCCTCTGGAAGTTCTCTGGGATCTTCCTATGGGCATACATGACGTTCCGTAATGGGGCGTTGCAGCTTTACGATTCATTTTGTTCAGGATGCAAAGGAGGAGCCATGGCGCATCTAAGGAGCCTTGAGGGGCATGAGATGGAAGGCAAGCTGCCCGTTTCGCGCCTTGCCTCCCAGCCCTTCAAGGTGGTTTCACCTTACGAACCTGCCGGCGATCAGCCCAAGGCCATCGCCGAGCTTGCGCGCAACATTGAATCGGGTATGCGCTACGAAACCTTGCTGGGCGTTACCGGATCAGGCAAGACCTACACCATGGCAAAGGCCATCGAGGCTGTTCAAAAGCCTACGCTTGTGTTGGCTCCCAACAAGACGCTCGCTGCGCAGCTGGCAAGCGAGCTGAAGGAGTTCTTTCCCGACAACGCGGTGGTGTACTTCGTTTCCTACTACGATTACTACCAGCCTGAAGCCTATGTTCCCACCACCGATACTTTCATAGAGAAGGACGCCTCCATCAACGAAGAGGTAGAGAAGCTGCGCCATGCGGCCACCTCGCAACTGCTTTCGCGGCGCGATGTTATCGTGGTCGCTTCCGTTTCCTGCATCTACGGCATCGGCTCACCGATGGAGTACGCTGGCATGGCCGTGTTCCTTGACAAGGAGGTGGAGCAGGACCGAGATGAGCTTATCCATAAGCTCATCGACATCCAGTACGACCGCAACGACTACGAGCTCAAGCGCGGCACGTTCCGCGTTCGCGGAGATGCGCTCGATGTGTTCCCTCCCTATGCCGACAATCCCATCCGCGTCGAGTTCTGGGGCGATGAGATCGAGGAGATATCGGAGATCGACAACGTCACGGGCGAGGTGCTAAGTACCTACGAGGCGCTTCCTGTTTGGCCCGCTTCCCACTATGTTGCGGCGCGCCCTGCGCTCGAACGTGCCGTGAACACGATCCAAGAGGAGCTGCGCGACCGCCTTGCTCAGTTCCGGGAAGAGGGCAAGCTGTTGGAGGCGGAACGGCTTGAGCAGCGCACTTCTTACGACTTGGAAATGATAGAAACCATGGGCTTTTGCTCGGGTATCGAGAACTACTCGCGCCATCTTGATGGGCGTAAGCCCGGCGAGCCGCCCTATACGCTCATCGACTATTTCCCCACCGACTTCCTGTGCTTCATCGATGAGAGCCATGTCACCGTCCCGCAGATCCGCGGCATGCACGAAGGAGACCGTTCCCGCAAGATCACCTTGGCCGAGCATGGTTTCCGCTTGCCGTCCTGCCTGGATAACCGCCCACTACGCTTCGATGAGTTCGAGGCGCGTATCCCTCAGTTCGTCTACATTTCCGCTACTCCCGGTGATTATGAGAATCGGGTGAGCGAGGCGAAGATAGAGCAGATCATCCGCCCAACGGGCTTGCTCGACCCCGAGATAGACGTGCGCCCCATAATCTCGCAGATCGATGACATCATCGATGAGGTGAAGGCGCGTGCGAAGAAGAAGGAGCGCGTGCTCATCACAACCCTGACTAAGCGCATGGCCGAGGACCTTACCGAGCATCTGCTTGATCAGGGAGTGCGGGCGCGCTATATGCATTCCGACATCGGAACCCTTGAACGCGTCGAGATCCTGCGGGATTTGCGCATGGGGCGCTTCGACGTGTTGGTGGGCATCAACCTGTTGCGCGAGGGCCTTGACCTGCCTGAGGTCACTTTGGTCGCTATCCTTGATGCCGACAAGGAAGGCTTCCTGCGCAACCACCGCTCGCTTATACAGACCATAGGACGCGCTGCGCGAAACGCCAACGGCAAGGTGATCATGTACGCCGATAAGATCACCGATTCCATGGACCTTGCCATTACCGAGACGCGCCGCCGCCGTTCTATCCAGATGGCCTACAACGAAGAGCACGGCATCGTTCCCAAAACGGTGAAGAAGGGGATAACGGATATCACCGATTATTTGGAAACCGAAGAGGGTAAGCGCAGCGCCGACGAGGTGAACGCGGAATTGGCGGGTTATTCCCGAAGCGAGATGCTGCGCGTTATCGCCTCGCTCGAAGACGAGATGATGGAAGCCTCGGCTGCGATGGATTTCGAACGCGCCGCTTCCGCACGCGATCAGGTTGTCCATCTGCGTGCTCAGCTCGAGGGCAAGAACGAGGAAGATATCTTGGGCGACCTGAAGAAGACGGCGCGGAAGGGAAGCGCTTTCGGCGCGAAGAAATCTGCCTACGGGGGAGGCCGCCGCGGATAGGGCAAGTTGGCGCGCTTCACGATAATCGCCAATGTTCTCAAATATGTTGACCTGATGGACGCAGTTGCCGAGTCGCTCGCAGCTTCCTATGCTGTTCAAAGTTAGTTAGCCAAACTAAGTAAATTAGCGGAGCAGGATACCTGGTCTCAACCTGCCGGTTCGATCGATGCCGGATAGGCTCGCGCTGTTCCTGGCAAAGGGGATGGGGCTGGCGAATGGCTTTCCCTGGGGGACGGTTGTGACGCTTGGCCAAGGCCACATAAGACACGAAACAACAAGGCTTGAAACCGGGTTGTTGCGTTTCTACCATGGTGGAACCAGAGTGCAGGCTGAGGTTTCCGCGCGTGAGGGCAGGTGAAAGAAGTGGACATGGAAGAAGATCCGAGCCGAGCGGGTGCTCGTGGCGGCAAGGCCGTGGTCGATAAGCTGCTTTCCGATACCTTCAACTCCATCTTGCGCATCGAGGAGCGCTCGTTGAACAACCGGCTTACCGATGGCCTTTCCATTGCGGAGCTGCACACCATTGCCGCAGTGGGCCTTCATGAATCCAACACCATGAAGATCGTGGCCGAACGGCTTGACATCACCATGGCTACCCTTACCGCCGCGGTTAGCAAGCTGGAGCGCAAGGGCTTCGTTGCGCGCTCGAAGAGCGAGGTGGACCGGCGCCAGGTGCTGGTGAGCCTTACCGCGAAGGGGCGCAAGGCCTTCAGGGCGCATGAGGCATTCCATCGGAAGATGGTCGACGCCGCCCTTGATGGGCTCACCGTGCAGGAGCAGGCCGTGTTCGTGCGGGCGGTGGGCAAGGTGAAGGAGTTCTTCGACCGCGAAGGCGCTTCGCGCGTAACTGATGCATGACCATTGCAGGGTGCTTCAGATGTAGGTTATCTAGCTTTTGCAGCATGACCGCAGCACCCTGTTAAAGTACTGGTGTTATATGCCCTTTTGCGGGGCATTTGGACTTGTGAACTGCGGCAGACGGAAACGCCGTGGGCAATAGAAAGGACAGATCATGGCAACCATCGATACCATCAAGGAGATCCTGAACGAGAACCTCGACATCGAGCCCGAGAAGGTCACCGAAGATGCCACCTTCGACGAGCTGGACATCGATTCCCTGGACATGACCGAGCTCGTTTGCGACCTGGAAGAGCAGCTCGACGTGGAATTCGGCGAGCCTGAGGGTTTGGAAACCGTGGGCGATCTGGTGGAGTACATCGACTCCCTGTAGTTCGTGCATGGACATTTTGCCTGGAAGGGCATGTATTAGGAAGAGGCGCAGTGAATGAGGACGCGTATAACCCAGTTGCTGGGTGTTGAGCAGCCGATCATCCAAGGCGGCATGGCGTGGATCGCCGATGCCAAACTGGCGGCTGCGGTGAGTGAAGCCGGCGGACTGGGTATCATCGCCTGTGGGTCCGCCCCGGTTGAGTGGGTTCGGGGTCAGATCGAGGAGGCTCGGCGTTTGACGGACAAGCCCTTCGGCTTGAACATCATGCTGATGAACCCGGAAGCACCCGAACTGGCGAAGCTTGCTGCCGAGATGAAGGTTTCCGTGGTTACCACGGGTGCCGGCAATCCAGGCAATTACGTGGACATGTGGAAGGAAGCTGGCATCACGGTTGTCCCTGTTGTTGCCTCTGCCGCTCTTGCTAAGCGCATGGAGCGCTGTGGCGCGGATGCCGTTGTGGCCGAAGGCTGCGAGGCCGGCGGCCATATCGGCGAGCTCACCACCATGGCGCTTGTGCCCTCGGTGTGCGACGCAGTCTCTATCCCTGTCATCGCCGCAGGCGGCATTGCCGATGGGCGCGGCTTCGCCGCTGCCGTGGCCTTGGGTGCCGAAGGCGTGCAGGTGGGAACTCGCTTCCTTACTGCTGATGAATGCTGCATCGCCCAGGCCTACAAGGAAAAGGTCATTGCCGCAAAGGACGCCGATACCATCGTAACCGGTCGCGCAGGTGGGCACCCGGTTCGCCAGCTGAAGAACAAGTTCTCCCGCGCGGTGCGCCGCGCCGAGGCCGACCCGGCAAAAGACCCGGAAACCGAGGTTCAGCTTGCCGGCTCGCTGCGCCGCGCCGTTCAGGGCGATGTGGACAACGGCTCGCTCATGTCCGGACAGGTAGCCTGCCTGGTACATGACCAGAAGCCGGCGGCGCAGATAATCGCCGACCTGGTTTCCGAAACCGAGCAGTGGGCGGGCGATGGCCTGCAGCGCATGCTCGATGCCAATGCCCAGCGTGCATGGAAAGGCCAGGTGCGTTAACCATGGCTGTGTTCATGTTCCCGGGGCAAGGCGCCCAGAAGCCCGGCATGGGCTCTGACCTGTTGGGCATCCCTCAAGTCGCCGATGCCTTTGCGCTTGCATCAGAGGTCTCCGGGGTAGATCTGGTGAAGCTGTCGCAGGGCGGCAGCGAAGAGCAGGTCAACGATGCCTACAACGCCCAGATGCTTGCCGTGGCCCTTTCGGTCGGCCTTTCCCATGCCCTTTCCGCCCGTGGCATTGAGCCTGAAGCGGTGTTGGGCTTTTCCCTTGGTCAGATAAGCGCGCTGATGACTGCTGGCGCATTGAGCGATGCCGATGGCTTTGCGCTGCTCGACGTGCGAGCGCGTGCCATGGCTACTGCCTGCGAAGAGCGCCCTGGCGCCATGGCCGCCCTGCTGGGCGCAAGCCATGAGGACGCGCAGGCGGTGTGCGATGATGCCGCTCAGGGCGATGTGCTGGTGTGCGCCAACTTCAATTCCCCCGGTCAAGTAGTGGTTTCCGGCGATGTCGCCGCTGTGGACCGCGCCGAGGTTGCCTGGCAGGAACGGGGCGGCAAACGCAGCGCGCGCCTGAACACCGCCGGCGCCTTCCACAGCCCGCTTATGGCCAGTGCCGCCGATGCCGTGCGCGCCAAGTGCGCCCAGCTTTCCTGGCACGAGCCACGTGTCCCCGTGATCTGCAACACCGATGCACGGCCTTTCCAGGTAAGCCAGGCCGCAGAGCGTCTTTCTGCCCAGGTGGTAAGCCCGGTGCATTTTGAGCAAAGCGTGCAGTACCTCATAGCCCAAGGTGCCACGGATTTCGTGGAAGTGGGGTACGGCGCCGTGTTGTGCGGTTTGGTTCGCCGTATAGACAAGACCGCATCGCGTACGCGTCTGGGGACCATCCAGGAATGGGACGCCTTCGTGCAGGAAAGGGAGTAGCAATGGCCAAGAACGTCGATAAGGCAGATTTCCCGGTTGCCCTTGTTACCGGCGCGAGCCGGGGCATAGGTGCGGCTGTTGTGCACGCCTTCGCCGGGCGCGGTTATGCCGTTGCGCTGAACTGCTCCAGCGAGGGCAGCATGGCAGAGGCGCAGGCTATGGCCAACGAGCTTTCGGCGGTGCATAACGTGGAGACGCTCTGTATCCGCGCCGATGTCTCCGATTTCTCCGCCGTCAAGGAAATGGTGGCACAGATCATGGACAAGTGGGGTCGCATAGATGTTCTGGTGAACAACGCCGGCATCACGCGCGACGGCCTGCTGATGCGCATGACCGAAGAGGCATTCGACCAGGTTATCGACGTGAACCTGAAGGGTGCCTTCAATTGCCTTCGCCACGTGGCTCCCGTGATGATGAAGCAGCGTTCGGGCCGCATCGTGAACGTTTCGAGCGTTGTGGGCCTGTACGGCAACGCTGGCCAAGTGAACTACGCCGCCTCGAAGGCGGGTGTGGTCGGCATCACCAAGAGCGCAGCGAAAGAGCTTGCGCCGCGCGGCATCACGGTTAACGCCGTTGCCCCAGGCTTCATCGAAACGGCGATGACGCAGGCTATGGGCGAAAAGGCGATAGACGCCGTGCGCGATCGCATCGCGCTCAAGGAATTCGGCAAGCCGGAGGATGTGGCCAATGCGGTGGCGTTCCTGGCGAGCGATGAGGCCCGTTACATCACCGGGCAGGTTCTGGCAATCGATGGAGGGATGTCCCTATGAGCAACAACGCAGCAGCCAACGGCTTCAGACGCGTGGTGATCACCGGTGTGGGCGCGGTTTCGCCTGCCGGCATCGGTGCCGAT